>JBCCDZ010000033.1:0-17304 GCA_039030525.1 Pseudomonadota bacterium
CCATAGACCCGGAAGATAGGTCATCGTATGGGCCGCAGTGACTTCCAGGCCATAAAGCTCGCTCGTATCTTCACTGGTTTGTGGCAGTGCAATCGGCAGAGTCAGGTTCTCACCGTTGAAGCTATAAGTCTCCTGCTGGATCGTGTTCGCAAACCCGCCCTGGAACGACTTGTAATAACCGCTCAACGCAAGGATGGTGTCATCATTTGGATACCATTCGAAGCCAGCATCAAAGTTCCAGGACATCAACGGGTCGAAGCTCGGGTTACCATTGCCGCTCACATCGATGATCAGCTGGTCGAGGCTCGTGATCGGATCCGCATCATCGTCTTCATTAGCAAAGGTAAAGCTGCGTCCGAATCCCATATCGGCTGGGTCCGGGCGTGACATGGCGCGGAATACGCCAAAACGGAGGAGCTTGTCTGGCGCGAGTTCGACAATTGCAATCGCGCTTGGCAGGACCTCAGTATAGTCATGAGACGCCGAGACCGGCGTCAGATCGCCAAAGCTTGCAGAAAGCTCGCCGCCATTGTCCGTGATGATAATCTCCGGACGGTAGCCCGTCGCTTCAACTTCAGTCTGAACGATCCGCGCCCCGATATTGCCCGAGACCGGGAAGTTCCCGACTGTGGTTTCATAGTCGGCCGACAGGTAAAACGCATTGGTGGTTTCATTGACATCAATCGTTCTGGAGTTTTCCTCAATCAAGCCAGGAATAGCTGAGTCAAAGGCGCTCAGCGCATCGTCGAAACTGTTCTCCACAGCATTTGGATCGGTCAGGAATTGGTTGATCACGGTCAGCAGTCCGTTCAGCTGGCCGGTCGCAGTTTCGGCCACGCATCGCGCGTCGAAAGTTGCCCATGAGTTGGTTGAGCTGATGACGTTTCCTTCATCATCAATATTTGTGACAAGGTCGCCAGGGCGTTGCGATTCGAGGAAGCTATTGCCTTCTCTAAACGGACTGTAACAGGCCTCGTTTGTGTTCGCGATAATATTGACCAGATCATCCTGAAGCGTCAGGAATCTTGGGTCGGTATCATATAGATCGTCATCGCTATCATCGATGACTTCCCGGTTATTGACCGTCAGCTCACCATCATTCTCAATCTCGAATGAGAAGCGACCACTGCTCGCGGCAAGTGGATTGCCTGAGTCTGCGCCACCCGGGAGTTCAAGATAATCCTGCTCCGCAACTCGGAACCCGGCATGGACGTTTGTGAAGAAGCCATCCAGCTCATAATCAGCGTCAAAGCGGAGGGCATTGATGGTGTTATCGCGGAAGACATCATTGTCGATACGGACCCGCAGTCGATCAACGAAATTTGTCGGATCATTGACGTCGAAGACTTCGTCATAAAGTCGATAGACCGGCACATCACCGCCGCGCAAATCATATTCGATGACCGGCGAGATGTCCGATTGAATACGGAATTCCCAAGCGCGCTCCGTGCGCTCTGTATTTGAGTGCGAGAGGTCAACCTCGACAGACAGACGATCGTTGACGTCGTGCTGAATATTCAAACCACCGCCAAGATAGGTCTCGACACGGGCCCAGTCGCCGCCTTGAACCTCAATCGAGTTGTCAGTAATGGCCCGCAAAATGCCGCCATTACCGTTGGTCACGAGCGAGTCGAGAAATGTTGTTGTCGTACCTGCAACATTGAGCGAAGTATCATTGCGACGCCCGCCATTGAAGGTCAGGTCACTGCGGCGCTCTTCTTGGGCGCGCTCCGACCACTGCATATCAAGATTGATGTCCCAACGACCATTTGGTTGCCATTGCAGTTGGCCGAAAAACGCGTCGCGCGTATCATGTGTGTCGTTCTGCCGGAAATGGCGCTGCGAGGGGGCGAACACGAATGGCGTTCCGGCATCAATCGCCAAGCCAGTGGCCGGATCAATGAGCGTGTCATACCCTTCGACTGTTGATCCACGGCCAAACGCCTCAAGTTCCTCAGCTGTAGGGCTGGCGCTGCCGCTGAGATCGTCGAGGTCGAACCCTTCGATGTTCACGTCATCGCAGTCGTCGTCCCCTCGACGGCGAGTCTCTGGTGTATTCGAGAATCCGGTAACCGTTCCGTTGGTTGTCGGCTCAATATACGCACTCAAGCCTTCAGTGATAAGGCAAGCGGGTCGCGAACTAGAGGTCGGTCCGGTTTGTCGGCTCTCGGCTTCTGGCTGAGAAATGTCAGAGCGCTGCAAACCGACCGAAAGACCAAACTCACCGAGACCATTGACTTCAAATTGATCAACATAGCTGAGCGTGCCGCGATAGCCGAGGTCGCCCGCCATTGAATCATCAATATTCTGTTGGTCTGGATTGTAATTGCCCTTCAGATCAAACTGAAAGCGCTGCTTGCCAAAGTCGAGAGGACGAAGCGTTTCTAGCTGGATCTGGCCCGCGACGCCGCCTTCAATCTGGCTCGCATCCTGGGTTTTGAAGACCGCAAGCTTGTTGATGAGCTCTGATGGAAACTGAGAGAAGTTGACCGAGCGATCGCCAGAGCCGTTCGTTGCCGCACGGCCATTTACGACCGTCGATGAAAGGTAAGGTCCAAGACCGCGGATAGAAACTTCGGTTGCGCCGCCATTTTCGCGGTGCGAGGCGACGCCGGTTACGTTCTCGAGCGCTTCACCGATGGAAAGGGCAGGGATGTCGCCGATTTCGTCTGCAGAGAGGCCGTCAACGATTTGTGTATTCGAGCGCTTCAGCGCGATCGAATCTTGAATCACTTGACGTGTTCCGGTGACGGTCACGACGTCGAGCTCACGCGTTTCTTCCGTATCGGTCCCGACTTCCGTGACGTCTTCTTGTGCGATCGCGACGCCCGCAAACGGCATGGCAGCGGCACCGAGCAGAAGCATGCTGGTAAAACGAATGGGGTTCTGACCGGCTCTGCGCGAGCGGTGACGTGTAGACATAGGATCCTCCCTCAAGGTCTTTTTCTGTCTTCGATTTTCCGAAGGTATGGCCGTACGGCTAACATTATCGCCTCGAGTGTCAACAAAAAGGTTAGCATATAAATGCAAAATTGGTCCTACCAATGCGGTAATTGTATGAATTGTTGTGGAATTATCACAACTTGAAAACCAACGGGATTGGCACGCGCCTACTAATAGAGTAAATTGGTATGCAATAATGGTTGACAATTAGAATGGTCTGAATAGCCTAACCGGAAAGCCTGATAGACAAGGCGACTCGGGAGAAGACTATGAGGAATTTGGCGATCGCTGCCCTGATCGCGTTTGCAGCGACGGGCGCATGTTCAACGCCGCCAATCGCTTTTGCGGAAGGGGCAACGTTTGAAGGCGAGCCATTGCGGAAAATCTTGGTGTCGACGCAAGACGAATACCAGGCCGCAGAAAAAATTGCCCAGCCTGGCGACGTCATCGTTTTGGCCAACGGCACCTGGACCGATTTCGACCTGGTCTTGGAGGCCAATGGTACGGCAAAGAACCCGATCTTTCTGATCGCGGAAGAGCCAGGCGAAGTCATCTTGAGCGGACAATCCAGTCTGCGCCTGGGGGGAGAGCATTTAATCGTCTCCGGACTTGTGTTTCGCGATGGCTTCACGCCGCGCAATGAAGTGATCAGCTTTCGCCGCGACAGCGAGACGCTCGCATTCAATTCGCGGGTTACGCGGACAGTGATTGAGAATTACAACAATCCGGATCGAACCCAGCGCGACACATGGGTTGTTATGTATGGGCAGAACAATGAGTTTGACCACAACCACTTGTCTGGCAAACTAAATTCAGGCCCGACGATGACGGTGCGTCTGAACACGGAAGACAGTCAATCCAATCAACATCACATCCACCATAATTATTTCGGTCCGCGACCCGTCTTCGGATCGAATGGGGGCGAGACGCTGCGCATTGGTACGAGCCATTATTCCCTGACCAATTCAAGCACGCTGGTGGAAAACAATTTCTTCGATCGCTGTAGCGGGGAGGTCGAGATCATTTCCAATAAGTCTGGCGGAAACGTATATCGCGGCAACACATTTTTTGAATCTCGCGGCACACTAACTCTGCGGCACGGCAATGGCACTCTGGTCGAGAGCAATTTGTTTGACGGCAATGGCGCGCCGTATACAGGCGGCATCCGCGTCATTAATGCGCAGCAAACGATCAAGAATAACCTGTTCCGCAATCTTACAGGTACCCGCTTTTCCGGCGCGCTCGTAGTCATGAATGGTGTGCCGAACTCGCCGATCAATCGTTATCATCAAGTCGATGGCGCCGTGATCGAGAGCAATACGTTCGATCAGGTTAGCACGATTGAATTAGGCGAAGGCTCTGACAGCGAGCGCAGTGCGGTGCCGATCAATTCTGTGTTTGAGAACAACACTGTCATCGGCAGCCGCGATGAGACACCATTCAATTTGTACGACGACATGAGCGGCATCGCCTTCGCCAACAATGTCACCAATTATGATCCGCCAGTCGAAATTGCTTCTGGGTTCGAGGTCGTTTCTGCCAGCGGTGCGGAGATCCCCTCAGATGGAAGTATCGTTGGCGTTGAGCGATCAGCGACCGGTGTTGACTGGTATCCGAAGCCAAGCTCGGATTCCCCTTTTCATGGAGGCAAGATCATTTCAGTCGAACCGGGTAACAATGCCATTTCCGAGGCGCTTGCGGCCGCTGAGCCAGGCGATGAACTCGTTCTGGCCCCAGGTGATTACAATGAAGAGAAGACCATAAACCTGCAGATTCCAGTCACAGTGCGTGCGGCCGAAACAGGTGCCGTCAATCTGAGTTTTGAGCGGCGGAACCTGTTTATGCTTTCCTCTAATGGCGGGTTGAGATTGTCGGGTCTGAACGTGACCGGCGCTTCAGCACCAGACAATGTCGGCAACAGTTTCATTGCCTCTTCGACGCGTGGTGGCGCCGGAAATCATGTTGTTGAACTATCGGACATGGTGTTCGAGGACTTCGTCATAAACCGTGCCTTTTCTATCGTCACAGCGGCCAAGGGGACGTTCTTTGATCGCGTCGAGGTCACCAATTCCGTGTTCAAAAACATCTCCGGTGTGCCGTTCAAGTTCGATGTGGAAACAGATGATTTTGGCATCTACAATGTCGAGTATCTGATCATCGAAGACAGTGAGTTTTCCGATTTGCGCGGTGCCGTTGCCTCGATCTATCGTGGCGGAAGAGACGAGAGCACATTTGGTCCACACGGATGGATCTCTGGCTCAAGCTTCTCGAATATTGGCGGCGAAGACACCCCGCTCGCGCTGCTTCACGGCGCGCAGAATGTCAAAGTCGAGAACAATAAGATCGAGGGTGCCAATCCGGTGCGTCTGGTGATCACCACGGGCATTCCAAAAATCGTAAATGCCGGCAATGTGGACGCAACCGGGCAATCTCTGTCTGGCCTGATGATTGAGGATTTGCGCAAATGAGGCAGGGGCTCGTATCATCCTTAGCGGCCCTCGGCTTTTCGCTGAGTGGTGTATCAGCGTGCGTCGTATCAACAGATGCGTCGTCTCAGACCGCGCCAGTCGAGACGGAGATGCAACCGTCAGAGTTTGACCAGTTGATCCAAGACCTGTCGGTCGACGTCGAAGCGCGCCTGGCGGCCGGAATTCCAGTACCCGTGCCTGTCGATGCCGGCGGCGGATACACCCACGAGCAGCACAAGCAAAACGCCAAAACCATCTACCAGGCCGGGATGCTTTATCAGCAAACAGGCGCGCCCAAATATCGTTTTGCTGTGCGCGACATCTTGTTGGACTATGCCGAATTATACCCGACCTTGGGTATTCATCCCGAGCAACGTAGCTCGAATAAGGGCAAGCTGTTCTGGCAAGGCCTGAACGAAGCCTGGTGGCTGGTCTATGTCATCCAAGGGTATGAGACGGTTCGCGACGATCTGTCTGACACCGAACGCCAAGAAATAGAGAGCGGCGTCCTCAATCCTATGGCAGACTTTTTGTCGATCGGGTCGCCGCAAACCTTTGACCGTATTCATAACCATGCGACATGGGCGACTTGCGCGGTCGGCATGACCGGCTATGTGCTCGGGCAACCCGAGCGTGTCGAACAGGCGCTGTACGGATTAGACAGAAGCGGGACCGCGGGCTTCTTGAAGCAGCTCGATGAGCTCTTCTCTCCTGACGGATATTACGCTGAGGGACCATATTACCAACGTTACGCATTGATGCCGTTCGTTCTGTTCAGCCAAGCTGTGGACCGCAACGAGCCAGAACGTGGAATCTTCGAACACCGAGACGGTATTGTCTTGAAGGCCATTCGCTCGACTATGGAGCAGAGCTATGCTGGTCTGTTCTTTCCAATCAATGACGCGATCCGTGAAAAGGGCATCAATACGGTCGAGCTCAAATATGGCCTCGCCATTGCTTATGAACGCACAAAAGACCCGACCTTGCTTGGGGCCATTCAATTGCAGAATGGTGTCGTGCCGACAGCGAGTGGACGCGCGGCGCTTAAGGCAATCGAAGCCGGATTGGCGCAACCCTTCGCGTTTGTGTCCAAGCAGTTTCGAGATGGCCCGAAAGGCACCCAGGGTGCGCTTGCGGTCCTGCGATCCGGTCCAAACGGGGACGATGCCGCTGCGATTATGAAGGCGACCACACAAGGGCTCGGGCATGGCCATCACGACAAGCTCGGTTTCCTATACTACGATAATGGTGACGAGATTGTCGCCGACTATGGCGCAGCGCGCTTTCTTAATGTCGAACCAAAGAATGGCGGCCGCTATCTGCCAGAGAACGAGACATGGGCTAAGCAAACCGTCGCGCACAACGCGCTCGTTGTGGATCAAACCAGCCATTTTGGCGGCGACTGGCGCGAAGGTCAGAAACATGCGCCATTAATGATTGAATTCGGTGAGTTGGGCGGCGTTCAAGTTGCCTTCGCCGAAATCGATACCGCTTATGAAGGCGTCAATATGCAGCGCCTGATCGCCATCATGCCGCGCGCCAATGGCGGCGATTACGTCATCGACATTATGCGCGGCGTTGGCGGTTCGGCGCATACTTACGATCTGCCCATCCACTTCAAAGGGCAATTGATCGAAACCAGTTTCGACATGGAGCATGCGACGACCAAGCTGGAGCCAATGGGCGAAGCCAATGGTTATCAGCATCTGTGGAAGCGGAGCGAGTCAGATCTGTTGGCCGCTCCACAGGCGGCTTCATGGTTGCTGGGCGATCAATTCTACACGCTCAGCTTTGCCGCTGATCAGGAATTGACGGCCTATTTTGCGGAGCTCGGCGCCAATGACCCGAACCATAATTTGCGGCGAGAACAGGCTTTGATCCTACGGTCGCAAGGCGACAGTGTAACCTTTGTTTCGGTTTATGAGCGCCACGGGCTATATGACTCTGACAATGAAGTGACCGTGTTTGACGGGTCTTCAATCGAGAAGATTGAAATTTCCGAAAACAGCGGCATTACCTCCGTTCAAATCTCGCCCGCAAAGGATGATTCGGTAACGTTCAAACTGGCGGCGAGCCGCTTTACGCGGCAACCTTTGCAGGTCATTCGCGCGCCTCAAGGAGCTGGCCAATGAGTGCGCTCCTTCAGCATGATGACTTGTTTCGGTATGGACCAGAAGCGCATGCTGAAACTGTCGCGTCCGGCATCAAACAAGTCGTGCTCGGGACGGATGAAATCATGGTTCAGGCGAAGAGCTGGTTTGAACGCGGCGCGATGACGGAAGTCGAATCGGAACCACGTACTCTGCTGAGTTATGTCCTGGATGGCTTCTTCGAAGTGAGTGTCGACGGAAAATCGCAAATTCTCGGGCCCAGCGGATCCTTCATTGTGCCGTCTGGCGTAGCCCACGCGATCTCATGCCTTGAGGACGGCGTCCTGCTTAATGTGTTCGCGTTCGAGAAATGCGACGCGTCCATCGTGGAGAAATCGACGTGATGGCGATCACTATCAGAATACAAAGCAGCGGTGACGCTGAAACAACCTTCAAACAACACACCTCACGGATTTAGGAGCAAGGAAGAATGTCAAAACCAGTCATTGGTTTCATCGGCCTGGGACTTATGGGCGGCAACATGGTTGAAAACCTGCAGAAGCGCGGGTTCCATGTGAATGTTATGGATCTCAACAAGGATGCCGTTTCGGCGGTGTTGGCACGCGGCAATGCGACGGAGGCCAGCTCTCCGAAAGAACTCGCCGCAAATAGCGACATCATACAATTTTGCGTGACAACGTCCGAAGTGGTCGAAAAGCTCGTCTATGGTGAAAATGGCATCCTCGAAGGGATCAAAGAGGGCTCGGTCCTCATCGATTTCGGGACGTCTATTCCAGCCTCGACGCAAAAGATTGGGGCTGATCTCGCAGCGAAAGGCGCCGGCATGCTCGATGCGCCGCTCGGTCGCACGCCGGCCCACGCCAAGGATGGGTTGCTCAACATCATGGCGGCTGGCGATAAGGCCACGTTCGATAAGTATGAGCCAATCCTGAAAGAGCAGGGCGAGAATGTTTTCTATCTCGGTAAGCTTGGCTCCGGGCATGTCACCAAACTGATCAACAATTTCATGGGAATGACCACAGTGACCGCCATGTCGCAGGCCTTTGCCGCGGCCGAACTGGCTGGGGTCGATCGTTCACAGTTGTTCGAGATTATGTCCGCCGGGCCGTCAAATTCTCCGTTTATGAATTTCTGCAAGAATTACGCGGTCGACGGCGTCAGCGATCTTGGTTTCTCGATGAATAATGCGAACAAGGATCTGCGCTACTTTGTGCAAATGATGTCAGATCTGGGAACGCGGTCTCTGGTTGCTGAGGGCACCTCGACGAGTTTGCAGGCGGCAGTTGATAAAGGCATGGGTGATGGGAACGTCCCGGAAATCTACGACTATTTTGTCGGACTAAAAAAATAGGGAGCGATCGCGCTTGCATGGAAATGATCTACGCAACGCCTGATCAGAAGGGTTTGGAACTGTGACCACACACGCAACGATCGTCACGCTCGGCGAGCTTATCATGCGGCTTAAACCGCCTGGCAAGCTGCGCCTGCGACAAACTTCTCAGTTCGATGTCTGCCATGGCGGGGCGGAAGCCAATGTCGCCAGTAGCCTGGCGCAATTCGGCCTGGATAGTAGACTAATCTCAGCATTGCCCCCTACGGAGCTTGGCGAACAAGCGCTCATGTCGTTGCGCGCGAGCGGCGTCGATTCGAAACATGTATCGCGGCTACCAGGTCGAATGGGCGTCTACTTTCTTGAAGAGGGCGCCGACATCCGTTCCGGCTGCGTTATTTATGATCGGCAGGACACCGCGTTTTGCGCACTCACGGCCGAAAAGGTTGATTGGAACGCCGCATTTGAGGGCGTGTCCTGGTTTCATGTCAGCGGCATCACACCCGCCATTTCTGCCTCAGCGAGAGACCTTTGCTCTGCCGCACTATCGGAAGCAAAATCTAGAGGGGTGCATGTCTCTCTGGACCTGAACCATCGCGAACGCCTTTGGCAGTATGGCCAATCGGCGACCGACGTTATGCCCGATCTCGTCAAATACGCAGACACTTTGATCGCTGGGCGCGGTGATTGCGCGGCTTGTCTCGGGTTTTCGCCAGACGGAGATGGCAGCACCAATGACTGGTATGAAGAGCTGTCAGCTGATGTCCTGCGCCGTTTCCCAAATCTATCGCGCGTGGCCGTGACCATCCGAAACTCGGTCTCGGCCGATTGCCATAAATGGGCTGGGCATTTGCGGACCAAAAACGGATCAGCCTTCTCCAAGGTTTATCATCTCCACAATGTGGTGGATCGGGTTGGCACGGGCGACGCTTTTGCTGCTGGACTGATTTATGGTTTGGTCACGAACATGCAGGATTTTGATGCGCTGCAGTTTGGCGCCGCAGCAAATGCCCTCAAACACACGATCGTCGGGGATACCAACATGGTCACCGTCGATGAAGTCCAATCCTTGATGGAGAGTGATGGGACGGGCCGGCTGCGCCGTTAGAAGCGCCGCGACCAGCGAAAGGGAGGATTATGGATATCATTCGGAACGGATATGCGCCCAATCGGCGACAATTTGGCGGGCTTTTGCTCGGAAGCTCCGTCGCGCTTGCGGGGTGCTCAGACGCTAGTGTCGGCGGCAGCCGCATCCTCTACTCAACAGACTCTCAACCCGACGGGTATCCCACTGTCGAAGCGGTGAAGTTTATGGGCCAGTATCTGGCAGAGAAAACCGATGGCCGTTTGTCCGTAAAATCTTATCCTGGTGGCCAACTGGGATCAGAAGGCAGCACGCTCGAGATCGCCATGTTTGGTGGGTTGGATATGACCCGCACCTTCGCCGCTGCCCTGAACAATATTGCTCCGCTGACGAAGCTGTTTAGCCTGCCATTCCTGTTTCGATCTACCGAGCACCAGCGCGAGGTCGCAGACGGCGAGATTGGCGAAACCATTTTAGAGTCCTTGGAATCCTTCGGATTGCGCGGGTTGGCGATTTACGACACTGGCGGTCGAGGGTTTTACACGACCGATCGTGTGGTGCCGCATCCCTCTGCCTTGGAAGGCCGGAAAATCCGCGTGCCGAACTCGGATATCTTCTTGGCCACGATGCGCGCCTTAGGCGCGAACCCAACCCCGATGAATTTCAGCGAAGTGTACCAAGGCCTGGTCCAGAATGTGATCGACGGGGCGGAGAACAATTGGCCGAGCTATATTAGTACGCGCCATTATGAAGTCGCCCCTTACTTTTCAGAGACAGGGCACTTTCGGACACCGGACATGTTGATCATGAGCTTGCGCACATGGGAGAATTTCTCCCCGGAAGATCAAGCGTTGGTCAAAGAGGCGGCGCGGCAATCTGTCGGCGTGATGCGTGGGCTTTGGGATGCACGGGTCGAAGACTCCAAGAGAACCTTGCTTGAGAGCGGAGGCGAGATTCTGTCCGACATCGATACCGATCCATTCCGTGAGCTCATGGGGCCGGTATATGAGCAGTTCGTGACACCCGAGCTGGCACCATTCCTCGCGGAGATTGATCGCATCGGGGAGGCCGGAGCATGAAACAGATTCTCGATACCTTGAGCAAAGCGTCGCTGTTCATCAGCGCCTCGTGTCTGGTGCTGATGACGACCATCATTTCCTATCAGGTCGTCGCGCGGTACTTCTTCAATTCGAGCCCAGCCTGGTCCGAACGCCTTTCGCTCGTGCTCTTGGCATATTTGGTCTTTTTCGGCGCCGCGGTCGGCGTTCATGAGCGCTTTCACATTCGCATCGACGCGCTGCGCGATGCTATGCCAGATGCGATCGGGCGGGGATTTGACATTGTCGCAAATCTTGCGGTTACGATGGCTGGCCTCGTCATGGTAATCGCCGGATGGCAACTCACGACGACGCTTTGGGCGTTTAATATTCCGTCACTTGGATTGCCAAGAGGATTGGCGCTTCTGCCTTTGCCGATGGCCGGCGTCCTCATCGCGCTTTTCTCGTCTTATCAGCTGTTTGAAACATTCAGCACGACAACCGAGGAGGCCGAGTAATGGAACTGATTGTCCTCCTGCTAAGCCTGCTCGGATTGCTCGCCATCCGGGTGCCGGTTGCATTTGCACTTTTGATTTCTTCAATGCTGGTATTCGCATTAATCGGTTTGAACCCGTTGATTGCCGTGCAGCGGCTATCGGCGGGGATTGACGTTTTCACGCTAATGGCAATCCCGTTTTTTGTGTTTGCGGGTGATCTGATGACCCAGACTGGGATCGCTGCGCGTCTCATTCGTGTAGCAGAAGGCTTGTTCGGCCGCGTCCGAGGCGGGCTTGGCCATGTCAACGTTGGCGCTTCCATGATGTTCGGTGCGGTGTCTGGATCAGCAGTCGCCAGCGTTTCGGCAATCGGGTCCACGATGATTCCGATCATGGAAGAAAAGGGATATGACCGGGACTTCTCGGTCAACGTAACCTGCTCCGCAGCGGTGCTCGGTCTTATCATTCCACCAAGCCATAACATGATCATTTATGCGGCTGCCGCAGGGGTGTCGATCTCAATTGGCGACTTGTTTGTGGCCGGAATTTTGCCTGGCATATTGTGCGGTATTGCGCTCATGGGGGTCGTGTCGGTTCTCGCGCGCGTCAAAGGCTATTCCAAAGGCGTGTTTCCAGGCTTCAAGGCGCTCATCCTGTCAGCGATTGGCGCGCTGCCAGGCCTGCTGACAGCTGTGATTATCGTTGTCGGCATATTAGGCGGTGTGTTCACGCCGACGGAAAGCTCCGCGGTCGCGATCGTGTACACTTTGGCGATCGGCGTTTTTGTCTATCGATCGCTAGGGTTGACGGAATTCAAAGCGGCAGTCGTGAATTCAGCGAAAACAACAGCGATGATCATGCTGATCATCGGCGCTGCGGCGGCGTTTGGCTGGCTGCTGGCTCTTCTTGAGGCGCCATTGATGATGTCACAACTCATCCTCGGCGCGACCGACTCTCCGATTGTGATCCTCGCGCTCGTCCTCTTATGTTTGCTCGTATTAGGAACATTTATGGACATGGCGC
The DNA here is from genome assembly GCA_039030525.1 of Pseudomonadota bacterium. Lineage (GTDB taxonomy): Bacteria > Pseudomonadota > Alphaproteobacteria > Caulobacterales > Hyphomonadaceae > Henriciella. Next base: position 12,494 of record JBCCDZ010000033.1, read on the forward strand.
CCTTAATCATAATCGTGACGCCGATATTCCTGCCTGTGGTGCAATCGATTGGAGTCGATCCAGTCCATTTTGGCATTATCATGATGTTGGCTTTGGGCATCGGTACGATCACGCCGCCGGTTGGCACCGTGCTCTTTGTTGGCTCAGCCGTCGGCAAAATTCGTATGGAAGATACTGTCAAGACGATGTGGCCATTCTATCTGGCGCTGATCTTTTGCTTGTTACTCGTGACTTACATTCCCCAGATATCGTTGCTTCTGGTGGGATAATGATGCTGGCAATTTAGAGCGAACCCGTCTTCAAAATCGCGCGCACCAAAAAGGAGAGCAGCGAACGGCTGCTCTCCTTTCGACTCAAGCTGTATGGGGAACGTGCTTGAACTCTGCGTTGAACCCGAGACTTGCAAGTCACATCGAGGGGGGAGGACACGCTGCAACCTCTCGGGTCAGGGTCAAATTAGCCCAATGGGTGCCGGTACCATAGCCGCATTGTGTCGCAAAATGTGCTGTAAGATTACGCTCGCGGTAAACAAAGGGAGACTTGCAGACCGCGCCCCTCGACATTTGCGAGCCTGAGCTCACCGCCATGCGCGATCATGATCGATTTCGCGATCGACAGACCCAGTCCCATTCCCCCCGTTTCACGATTTCTCGATTCTTCCAGGCGGTGGAAAGGCGCCAGGACTTTTTCGAGGTAAGCTTCAGGGATGCCAGGCCCATCATCGATGATGAGAATGCAATAATGAGCGTTCGACTCCTGGATCGAGATTTCAGCGTTTCCGGCATAGTTCAAGGCATTGTCGACAATATTGCGCACAGCACGCCGCAACCCTATTCGTCGGCATTTCAACGTGCAGGACCGGTTTGGTGGGATGAAGGTGACCGACAGCGATTGATCCTGATAATCTTGCGCCAGACTGTCGAGCAGTGCCAGCAAGTCGACCGGCGCGGTCTCCTCTTGAGCCGAAGCGTCTTTTGACCAGCTCAATATCTCCTCCGTCATCTCAGACAATTGCTCCAGGCCAGCAATCATCTTGTCTCGTCCATGTGGCTCCGGGATCGCTTCTGCGCGCAGGCGAAGTGAGGTGAGTGGCGTACGAAGATCATGGCCAACAGCGCGCAGAGTGGCGCGTTGCTCTTCGATCACGCGGGTTAGCTGTTGCTGCATTTGATTGAACGCGCGTGTGGTGGCTTCTATATCCGTCGGTCCACGCTCTGGCAGCGCTTCGATCGTTTCTCCTCGACCAAGCGCCGCGGCGGCCTGACCGAGGTCGCGAATGGGTTTGCCGATCTGACGCGCCAGTAGAATGGCCGCGATGATGGCACCGAACAGGGTCAGCCCCGTCGTCGAAAAAGCGCGCAATGTCATCGTCTCGGATGCGTAATACGGCGCCAGTGCGTTCATCCAGATGCCTGGCTGTAACTCCGCAGAAAGTATGATCTCCTCAAACCCGGGGCCGTGCGGTCCGATCGAATCGGGCGGAGTCGATGGATGATAAGGGCGCGAACCGCCGCGTGGCGGTGGTCCGCCACGGCCGGGTCGTCCTGGCGGTGGACCGCCTCGCCCTGGGCCCGCTCTATCGCGCGGCGGGGGCCGTCGATTTCGACCCGAAAAGTTCAAGGTGCGCGCGCTGGTCGATAATGTCGTAATTCCAGCATCGCTCATGCGGCTGTTGAGCAAGCTCGCCAGTTGAGCCTGAGCCCGACCTCGTTCATCGAATGCTGCCCGGTTCAACTCAGACACAAAAATGGTTCTGCGGGGCGAGGTGCTCTCTGCAAGCACCAGCGGCAAGTCGGATGTTTGATAGTCTGGAAGGCGTTTTGCTTCTTCCACCATGCGACTGATCACCGTGTCATAATGCGCGCTACGCGCAATGAATTGGCGCTCACCCATTAGCAGATACACGTTCAGCACTTGCGACGCGACCAGCGACACAACCAAAAGCAGGATAAATTGTCCTGACAGAGATTTCGGCAGAAACCGCTTCATGGTTCACCTGACGAGATCAGGCGGTATCCGCCTCCGCGTACCGTTTTGATGATTCTTGGATTGGAGGCGTCGATTTCGATCTTCTTGCGTAGCCGAGATATGACATTGTCGATGGTGCGTTCGAACGCGAGCGTGTCGCGGCCACGCGAGTGCTGCATCAGATCATCTCGCGACAGCACATCACCGGCATGCTCGACAAAGACCTTGAGGATAGCCAGTTCGCCGGCGCTCAAGCTCACAATCAAACCGTCTTTTCGGGTAATCTCGGATTGGTCCTCGTCGAGAGTCCAGCCTGCAAACCTTTTCGTTTTCGGCTTGACCGGCGCCGCGTCTGATTCTGGTATACGCCGAAGCACAGCGCGAATGCGCGCTACCAATTCGCGCGGATTGAACGGCTTGGTGATGTAATCGTCTGCGCCAATTTCGAGGCCGACAATCTTGTCGGTGTCTTCGATCAGCGCCGTGAGCAAAATGACCGGTGTCTTGTCGACTTCGCGAAGATGCCGGCACAAGCTCAAACCGTCTTCGCCTGGCATCATGATATCGAGCATGACCAATGCGGCTCGATTGGATGTCAGCCAGGTGCGCGCTTCCACAGCGGAGGCCGCACGCGCGGTTTGAAAACCGGACCGTTCGAGATGCGAGCATAATGACTCGCGAATATCGGCCTCATCATCGACAACGAGAATTGTTGAAACCTCAGTCACGTATTCCGAACTCCTACTGGTTCAAATTCTGCCATATGACCGCTTTGTAACGCGAACATAAAATTGTCTCGCTTTGTCGCAATCGCGGTGGCCGCAAAAATCTCAAACTCGAATCGCTTGCCTCGACGTTACGCCTTCCACTCTTGCCCGCACGCCGTAGGCCTTGAACTGAAGCAATTTAGGGCAGGTTATGTATTACGAAGAACTAGATAAAGCCCGAAAAACTCTGACGGGGCCAGGCGGTGATTTTGAGATCATCGAGAGGGAAGTTTTCGGCCAATATATTCGAGACTTCAAGAACCGCCCGAACAGTATTCGTGACATCTGGCTATCGACCGCACAATTTGCCGACAGAACCTATATTATCTACGAGCAGGAACGGATCTCGTACGGCGAGTCACATCGGATTGTGAACAGCGTTGCAGGATGGTTGATCGAGCAGGGGGTGCGCCCCGGTGACCGCATTGCCATCGCGATGCGTAACTATCCGGAATGGATGCTGATATATTGGGCATGCGCGTGTGTCGGCGTTGCGGTTGTCGGCATGAATGCATGGTGGACCGAACCGGAAATGGCTTATGGTATCAATGATGCCCGGCCAAAAATAATCTTTGCGGACGCTGAGCGTCTCGCCCGCATCAAGGACAATCCCGAGATCGAAAAGCCGCCTCGATTGATCTCTGTTCGCGCAGATGGCGCTGATCGCACCGAGGTAGACTGGACCACAATCATCGACGAAACGCGGGACTTGCCGCCTATTGATGTCGACCCAGACAGCGATGCCTGTATTTTCTATACGTCCGGTACCACAGGCTTTCCAAAAGGGGCTCAGCTGACCCATCGCGGTTGCGTCGCCAATCTTCTGAATATGCAATATGCTGCAGCATCATCGATGCTGGCGGTGCAAGCCGCGACGGGCGTCGAGCCGCCAGCAAACTTGCCGGTGCCTGTGGCGCTGATCACCACGCCACTGTTTCACGTAACGGCGAACAATTGCGGCGCTTATCGAGTGACCGCTGTCGGTGGCACCATCGTTTTGATGTACCGTTGGGATGCTGGCGAGGCATTGCGCCTGATCGAGCGAGAACGGGTCACCTCAGCCGGCGGTGTCCCGGTCATGGGACGGGAATTGATCAATCACCCTGACTTCGACAAGACCGATACGTCCAGCTTGATGGCGATTTCATGTGGCGGTGCGCAAGTGCCGCCGGATCAAGTTCAACAGATAGACGATCAGATCCAAACGGCACGGCCAGGGACCGGCTATGGCATGACCGAGACATGCGGCATCATCACTTCCGTCGCAGGTGACTTCTTCGTCGACAAACCTGACTCAGCGGGTCCAGCCATGCCCAACTTTGAAGTGAAATGTGTCAATGACCAGGGCGATGAAGTGCCGGATGGCGAGCTTGGTGAATTGTGGGTGCGCGGCTCTTCTGTCATCAAAGGCTATATCAACCGTCCTGAGGCTACAGCGGAATCCATCACCGACGGTTGGCTTCACACAGGTGACATTGGTCGAATCGACGAGCACGGATTCCTTTATCTGGTCGATCGCAAGAAAGACATGGTGCTTCGCGGTGGTGAAAATATATACTGCGTCGAGGTTGAGGCGGCCATCTATCATCATGACGCCATCGCTGAATGCTGCGTCTTTGGGGTTCCGGACGAACGTTTGGGCGAAGAAGTCGGCGCGGCGATCTTTCTAAAGCCAGGTCAGGCAATGAGCACGGATGATCTGAAGGCGCATTGTGCCAGCCGTTTGGCCAAGTTCAAAGTGCCGCGATATGTCTGGTTCAGCGACGACCCGTTCCCGCGCAATGCAAGTGGGAAATTCCTCAAGCGCGATGTTCGCGCCGGGTTGATTCAAGACGTCTGAGTTACAGTATCGCCGTCAGGCGGTTTATTTGGTCGAGGTAAAACTTTGATCGATGCGCCGATAAGCTTCGATCACGGCTAGCTCGCCGCTTTGCCCTGGCTGTGCGTTGCTGTGTTCCATGCCAACAATACCGTCATAGCCTTTGGTCAGCAGGTGACCGAGAACATTGTTATAATTGACTTCGCCGGTGCCCGGTTCCTTGCGGCCGGGATGGTCGGCGATTTGATAATAGACGG
>JBCCDZ010000034.1:0-16963 GCA_039030525.1 Pseudomonadota bacterium
GGTATTCGCATCGCGCTTGATGATTATGGCGTTGGCTATTCGAATATTCAGCGCCTGGCCGAATTGCCCATTCAGCGTCTCAAGATCGACAAGTCGATCGTCGGTCACATTGAAGAAAATCCGAAATATGCCGGCGTGTTCCGTTCCAGCGTACAACTCGCGCGCGCGCTCGGGGCCGAAGTGGTTGCCGAAGGCGTCGAAACCGAAGGGCAATTGGATAAGATTGAACGGTTCGGATGCAAACTGATCCAAGGCTATCTATTTCATAAGCCCATGCCGTTGCAGGACTGCCTCGACGCCCTGCAGACACGTTTGTCTTCGGTGGCCTAGAACCGCAGCGTATTGCCTAAGCGAATAACAGATCGGCTTTGAATCGATCGAAAATTTCGACCGAAATCGCTGTCTTCAATGAGCGCGCCATGTGCAAAGGAAAAGAATAATTCTGTCTGTGGTCGCAACTCCCAACGCATCCGAACAAAAAAGGACAGGCTTTCGGATAGGTTGTCATACTGGGTTTGAGTCGAAACCGAGAGCCGAGGACTCATATTGACCACCGCATCGAGTGATCCGACTTCAACAATCACATCGCCCGCCGGCACCGAAATGTCTTCACGCGAATAGCTTGCTTGCAGGTCGAAAAAGCGACTTGGGCGTGCCAACACTTCAATTTCAACCGCTTCAGATTCACCGCCAAAAAAGTCTTGCACGACCAAAGAGACTTCCATTCCGTACGGGCGCGTACGTGACGTGCGGAAATTGACCTCCGCGCCATCGTTTGCATATGTGCCCGGCGGAACAATGAGATCATTCGGCAGATCAAATGGCTCAAACACGCGTTCTTCGACATCAAATATTTTGATTGAAATTTCATCGGTTCCCGCTGTTTCGACCGTAAAAGCAATCTCGTCCTCTCGGGTCTCGAGATCGCCATCCAACGTCGTGACGCGCTCATGATCACTGCCAATTTGCCACCAGCGCAAAGGGCCACTCGACTGCCGAAACCGGCGATGCCAGCCGCCTTCATATGTTCTGGAATTGGCCCGATTTACAAATCCAAGCGCGGGACGAAAATCCTCGCCAATCTGACGGTATTCCAGCGACCAGTTCCATTTATCATTCGGATAGTCGACGCGCGCGCCAAGACTGTCATCCTCGCCCAGGACGTCAGAAAAAGTGCGTTGATAGTACAGGTCCACATCCAGTCGCCCACCGCCGAGAAATGAAGGATCCTGATACAGATAGTCGACGCCGAAAAGAGAATTATCCGTGTCGCCTGTTGGATCGCCGGCAGTCCCGATAACGCCGATACGCGAATGCCCAAAGACATCGCGGGTGACACGCGCGACGGAAAGGTTTTGGGACGTGATGTCGTCAACTTTTCCGGTGAGTGTCGACAGGGCGCCGATTTCAAAACCAGCAAATTCGCCGCTCAATTTGACGCCGCCATCGATCGGTACGTTTTGGCCATCGACGATGCCGATCCGGCGCGAAAAAAACGGACGCCCGTTCGGAGACTGCGCAAACGCACTGCCGCCAAACTCGAAAAAGGCGGTGTCCTGCAGAAAGAAGTCTCGTGTCTCTGGAAAGAAAAGCGAAAAGCGCCCGGTATTGATTTCGCGATTATCGAGCGGTGTGTCCGAGAAATCTGTGTTCACGGTGGCCAGGCCGGTCAGGCCCGGCGTGAACTGATATCGCAACGTGGCGCTGGGTTCGAGTTCTAACGCGTCCTCGCGCGGCTGGATCCAGTCGCGGGTCGCAATCGCCGACGATTGCAAATCTAGCTCTAGGCCACTACCGCGATTGACGTTCTCAATACCCGTCAAACGTCCGGCCCGATTAAAGCTGAATGACTGCAAAGATTGATCGATGCCGGCCCAACGATATTCCTCATTCTTGTGAGACCGTTCGCGGGTCAGCATCAGGCCCCAGCCCTCCGCGTCCGGATCAAAATTGATCGATCGAAACGGGATTTCGATTTCAGCCGTCCACCCGTCATCTGTGCGCTGCCCAGCCGCACCCCAGATCGTATCCCATTCATCAATCGGACGCCGATTGGGTTGGATCAGGCGATCCAATCGCGCGCCGAGCGCATTCACATCGAACCCGAAGCCAGACAGTCCGGTGTCAAAGGGATCGATGTAGAAGCGGATCATATCATCGCGCCAAACATCGCCGTCTCGTTGCATCACGGTGGCACGAATATTCTCTGGCTCATCGTCAAACGCGTGCACGCCGATATAGAGCGCGTCTTCAGAGAAGGCGAGATAGACCCGCGTCTCAACCGGTGGCGGCTCAATGGTGGGATCGACTTGATAGAATTCAGAGATAAGTGTGGCGGTCTGCCAGACCGGTTCGTCAAGCGCGCCATCGATCTTCGGCGCATCGGCGAGATCAATACGGGCGGGTGAGACCGTCGGCGTATAGGTTGAAAAGTCCCGCTCAGGCGATTGCGCCTGAGCCGAACCATCGGTGAGCGCGGCAAATGACATTGCCGCGCCAATTGCGAGTCTCTTTGTGCTCATACCCTCAGCTCTCTAATTCCAGCTAAGTGTATCACCTTGAATATTTATCAAGCGCCTAAGACTTCAGGCAGCGCTTTGCAAAACCGTTCCACATCGGCGATCTTGCCCATAGAAACGCGCGTCCATTCATTATAATCCATGTACTGACCGCGCACTGAAATCTTGCGGTCTGCCATGGCGGCTTGGACCGCGTTGGCCTCTTGGCCGGATTTGAAGTAGACGAAATTGGTCTGCGACGACAATCGGGTCAGCCCCAGCGTATCAATGGTCATATTCACCATGTCTCGGCCTTCCTGGATTTTCGATCGAGACATCGTCAGGAACCCGTCATCATTATAGCAGCCAATCGCCGCAGCGATCGACAAGCTTGGCGACCAGGACATTGCTGTGGCCCGGATTTTCTCAGCCACTTCGGCCGATGAAATCGAATACCCGACCCGAACGCCTGCCATGCCGTAAATCTTCGAGAAGGTTCGCGTCACGATCACATCATGCCCAGCATTGATCAGCGGCACGCATGAGTTTGCCTCCGGTTCGTCTGACAACTCAATATAGGCTTCATCGACAAGCACAGTGGCTTTAGTGGCCATGCGCTTCACAGCGGCTTGCAAGGTCGCGGCATCTGAAACCATGCCTGTCGGATTGTTTGGATTGCACAATTGCACCAGGCCAGTCTCGCTTGTGACCTTGGCTTCGATGGCCGGCAGGTCAATGCTCATATCCGCCGCCAGCGGCACACGATCAATCTTCGCCATGCCGAGATTGACGGCATAGAGCGCCGTCGTATCCCAGAAAAGACGCGGCGCGACGATCGGACCTTTGGGCCCATAGATCATCGCGATGGCACTGAGCACTTCACCTGATCCCGTGGTCACCACAACCTGCTCAGGCGCGACACCATTCTTTTCGGCAATCATTTCCGTAAGCATGACCTGCGCCTCACGAGAGGTATAGTAAGCCCCTTTAGAGGCCGCATATTCGATCATGTCGCGGGCTGACTTTGACGGCCCATATGGGTTTTCGTTGCGCGATAGAAGCGCCACGCCTTCCTTGGGCCCTAACAGATATGGATCGATACCGGCCTTGACCGGGAACGCCCCTTCTGCATCTGCCGCTGCCGTCGTGACGGTCCCGACTGAACTGACACAAGCCGCCGCGCCTGCGATGGATGAGCCCATTGCGCCCGTGAGCATCAGGCGTCGTGTTAGATTGAGAGACATAGCACTAGGTCCTCCTTGAGAACTTTAGATGGCGTGTGAGTGTATGCACGTCGCGACCGATCATGAAAACGAATTCCACAAAACGATCGCCGACGTGGCAACGAGATAGACCCCGAACACACGTTTGAGAGAAGGCGCATTCAGGGCATGCGCCGCTTTTGCACCAAGTGGTGCGGTAATAAATGACATCGCGGTGATGGAGGCGACAGCAATGATATTGACATAGCCAAACGATCCGAGCGGCAATGCCTCTTCCCCGAGGCCAAGCGCCGCAAAACCGATCGCACCCGGCACGGCGATGATGACGCCAAATCCAGCCGCAGTGGCAACCGCCTGGTGGATCGGGCGCCCGCACATGGTCATGGTCAACACGGCAATGGTTCCACCGCCAATACCCAATAGGGCCGAAAAGCCGCCTAAGAATGAGGCAAGCCCAACGCGCGTGAGACCACGCGGCATTTCATCCGACAGTTTCACGTCACGCAAGACCGGCGAAATGAAGTGCACGCCCATCAGGAAGACCCCAATCGAGAAGATCCACTTCAATGAGCGCCCGTCCATAAACTGCGCCAGATACAGGCCACCCGCGACGCCGACCACCAACCAGGGCGCCCAATCCTTGATGATGGTGAAGTCCACAGCGCCCTTTTTATTATGCGCGTGCACCGATCGAGACGAGGTGACAATAATCGTCGCCAGCGAGGTCCCGATGGCGACATGCGTCAGGACTTCGCTGTCGACTCCGAACACTGTGAAAACGAGGAGTAATGCAGGCACAACGACGAACCCGCCGCCAATGCCGAACAGGCCGGCCACAAAGCCCGCCGCAAGGCCTGCTGCCATCAAAACGCCAATGAGCTGCAGCAGTTGTAGGCTTTCGCCTTCTAATCCCGGCATAGAAAATTCCGTTCTAGGTGAGCTAATTATCAGGCTTCTGGGAGGTCGGAGGGCAGATCAATTCTGCCCCCCGAAAAAGATTGGATAATTTTCGAACTGCTCAAAAATTAGAACTTCGCGACCGCGCGGAGATAATAGAACCCGCCCTGCCAATCGACTTCACTGGCAGACAGATAGATCCGGCCGCAACACGAGTCACCGATCGCTGGATCGGCTTCATCTGGATATTCATCGAAGATGTTGCGCGCGCCGAGCGACACTGTGATCGCGTCCGTGACGTCATACGAGCCTTCCAGGTCGACGAGTACTTCTTCGCCAAAGTCCTGAATGTTGCCCGTGGCACCGCCACTGTCTGAATTCTCATAAGGCCCGAAAATATTCGCCCGAGCAAAGAATGAGAACTTCCCGATCTCGTGCGTTGCGGAGAGGTTCGCCCGCCATTTGAGCGGGAAGTTCTCAAAGTCGTAACGGCTTTCCGCGTTGAACAAACTGGTCACGTCGCCATCAAACTCGGTTTCATTCCAGTTGAACGCACCTGAGAAATTGGTCGACCCATTAGCCCCCCAATCCTGGGCGTAGGTGAGAACGACGTCGACCCCTTTTGTGGTCGTGTCAAAGGCATTCTGGAAAAAGTTCACACCGCCAATGGTATTGGCGTTTGGCACACCCGCAGCATCCAGAACGGACGCATACTCGTTGCCTGATGGCGCTGGATTTCCATCATTGAGCGCGGGAAAGTCGATATCGTTGATAATTGTGATGGTCGATACCGCATTCACACGATCCGCGAGATCGATTTGATAGAAATCGACTGTGTAGGTGAAGTCTCCAACATTCCCGAGGAAACCGAACGCGATATTGTCAGACTTCTCCGGTCCCAGTGGTTCTGCTCCGAGCGCGATGGCTGCCGGGTTGCTGGTCGGGAACAGCCCTGTCGCCACAGGGACGCCGTTTGGTAGGCGTGTGGAGACATTGGTTGTGCCCAATTGACCTGGCGTTGGCGCCCGGAAACCTGTTCCAACTGAGCCGCGAACAGAGAACATCTCGTTGAAGTCATATTGCGCAGCCAGCTTCCAAACAGTCTCTTCACCAAAGTCGGAATAATCCTCGAGACGAATGGCACCCTGCACGAAGAGCTGATCGGTGATATCGGTGCTGACATCGACATAAACGCCATAAGAGTCTCGCGTCAGCGTTCCCGCAGAATCCGGCCCATAACCTGGGAAGCCGTTAGATCCGACCCCGACTGTCCGATAAACAGGATCACCGGAATCTGTACAATCCAGCGTCGATCCGCCCGTGATTACGGCGGCGCCCGCAGCAGTCGCTGTTCGCATCGCGAAATCATCTTCTTCGGAACAGAAACCAAACGGATCCTGAGACGAGAACGGACCATTTGCGAATGACGCTGCATCCCCGCCAACAATTTCATAGGATTCGTCGAGATAACTGGCACCGAACGCGACCAGGACAGGTGATGCCGTTCCGGCTTCGAATCCATAGCTGAAATCGGCTTGGAATTGTGTTTCTTCGTTGATCAGATCTCCCGGGCGGAAACTTGTCGGTGTATCCGGTCCGAGCGAGGGGTTGATCGTATTCATCAACGTGTACTGGATCTCATTCGAGCCATAGCGGCCGGACAGGTCCCACGTGAACCCGTTCTCCATTTCACCTTTGAGACCAGCGAGGAATGAGAAGTCTTCGATTTCACCGAAGAAGCGCGGCGTAAAGCCACCGGGGAAGATCGAGAGCGGTGAGTAAACCGATCCGTCTTCGAGTCTCAGATTCTCAATCGTGCCATTGCCTGGGAACCGGTAGAAGAAACTGCCGTCACTTTCCGACGTGGTGTAGTTACCAAAGCTGTATAGAGAGACACTGTCTGACAGATCAATGCCCGCATTGTAGAATAATGCCAGGCGCTCAGCGTTTGGTGCGCCCCAAGGTTGAACGACATCGCCATCACCGATGTTCGCGTCCGGGAGGCCGGCAATATATGTCGCCTCATCAAACCCTGCGATGGTTGTATCAAAACTGCCGCCGAGCGCGCCAGCGAAGCGCGGATCGTTGACGTCGGCACAAGCGAAATTCTCGCAGTATTGATTTGCGCGAACGGTCGCTTCAGCATCGTAATACTCACCCGAGATGCTCAAGAAACCAGAATCACCGAGCGGCAAGCCAATATTGCCTGCGATCATGTACTCGGTCCCGTCGCCCTCATAGTATTGACCAGTTTGCCCGGTCAGCGTGATGCCTTGATCATTCTCTTTCAGAATGAAGTTGATCACGCCCGCAATTGCATCCGAACCATATTGCGCGGCCGCGCCATCGCGCAGCACTTCGACCGTTCCGATGGCCGTAGATGGGATGGTCGCGATGTCAGGCCCCTGCGTACCTGATCCGCCAATCGAAACCAGAGCAGCGCGATGGCGGCGTTTGGAGTTGACCAGCACCAGCGTTTTATCAGTAGGCAGACCGCGAAGGGTCGCCGGGCGAATGAAGCTCGCGCCGTCTGAGATGGGCTGTCGAGACAGGCTATATGACGGCACCAAGGTCCGCAGAATGTCATTGGTATCTGTGAACGATACCGCTTCGATATCGTCAGCCCCGAAAACATCAATCGGAACCGGTGAATCAGTGACTGATCGAGGCGCACCGCGCGCGCCCGTAACGATGATCGTTTCCTGTACGGCGGTATCATCTTCCGCATCAGCGTCTTGAGCGCTTGCAGACGGTATGGCCATGAGCCCCGCCGAAAGCGCGGCGCAGGCGAGCAATTGTGTACGTAGCGATGATTTCATCTTGCTATATCCCTTTTGGGCGCCGACGCGGAGGACGGTCGGGCCGAGAATCAATTTGGTTGAGTAGAGACAGCTCAAACGATCAGGCACGGCGCCAGCTGGGCGACCGTTTGAAGGTCTCAATTATTTTGTTTGGAAGGCACGCCTTTGCACCTGTCCTGCGACGTATTCGTCGTGACGTCCGCACATCTTTGCGCAGCGTTGGCTCAAGTTCGCCATTGAACTTGAATATAGCTTTTTCGAACTTTGCCGCCTGAGATAGTTTGCTTTGAAGCGAGATTGATAATTCGGTTGGGATGCCTGCAGAATGAGCAGCAATTTTGAAGCGCGGATTAAGTCTTGAGCAAAGCCGCGGGCGTTGCCCTTAGGGCAGGATATCCGAGTAGATCAACAAGGTCTCAGCGACTTCCCGGATCGGTTTGGATTGGCGCATGGCAAGCTCCCGCAATGAACGATACGCTTCCTGCTCGTTCAATTGCTTCCGATCCATCAACAAGCCCTTTGCCCGCTCGATCACTTTTCGAGCGGCCAATTCTTCCTGCGACTTCAGCAACTCACTGCGCAGCGCATTGTGCAGCTTGAACCGCTCGACCGTGACTTCGATCAGTGTCGGCACCCGGCGGATCTCGAAACCGGCAACGATAAAGGATGTGATACCATACCGGATTGCAACCGGGGCCAGGCGGCTCGGGTCGTCGTCAACAAAGATCATGACCGGCATAGGGGCGGCCTCGATCATCTGCTTGACCTGTTCAAGATAAGGTAGGTCGACAGTTTCTTGCCGAATCAGCAACACGTCGCTCGCGCGCAGAAACGCGGCCGGCAACTCGCCATTCAATCCGTTGCGGACCGCCTGGAACAGGTAATTGTCGCCCAGGGATTGCTGCATATGCGCGAGCGACGCGGTGTCAGCATTGACCACCAGCACATTGAGTGGAGGATTTTTTGAATCAGTCGTCATATGGCGGCCGAAGCGCTCCCATCTTTATTCTCTCAGAAGAGACGCCGGGCAGCCGCTCATTTTTTCAAGTTCACATGGCTGATTTAACCATACTGCTCCGAAATCTGATCGAATTTTTCCCAGATCTGCACGCGAATAACGCGATCGATCTCGTGCAATCGCTCGGCTTGCTCGCCATGAGTGTATAGCCATCATCGGGCACAAGAGCGAGCCCTGCTTCAAATCAGGGGCGCGACATCAGTTGGACAGTCCCAAGGCTGAGCGGATCAGCGCCCAGTCCACCAATTTGAAATTCTGATCCACGCCGCTTCGCGGATTTCCGTCGTCCTGAACGACTAACAGCCCCTCCGGAAAGCCCGGCAAGGGTGAAGAGACGACATCGAGACCATCTGTATGGCTGACCGCGTCAATGCCGCCAGCCGCGCTTGCCGAGATCGAAAAAATCCCCCGCGGCGCATGCGGGGGCAAGCGATCATAAACGACAAAGCGATCAGATTCTTGCGCAGATGCGATGATGTAACCGCCATCTGGCGCCCAGTAGACGCTGACGCCCTCCACATCGGCGACAAGACCGTTGCTGTCTTCAATCCGGTCGACGATATAAGGCTCAGCCGACGCGTCGCCATAAGCATACGCCCATAGTCCAAATGCCTCTTCGCCAATGAAAATCAGGCCCTGCGTCTCATCAAAGGCACAGCCTTCGAGTTGTGATGGCAGCGTGATGGTATGCTCGAGTGCCGCCACAAGATCAGCGTCCTTGCTTTGATCGGCGCGCCAGAATTCAACTTGCCCTGTTTTATAGGTCACCGCCGCAACCAAACCTTTCGCATCCTGTCCGAGACAGACGCCATAGGGTTCAACAGTGTCTACCGGCGTGTCACCAATGTGTAGCACCGGCGCCTCCGCGCTGCGGGATATGACGAACCAGCTCAAAGCGTTGAACTCATCATTGCTCGCGACGCCATACCGCCCGCGCAAATCGACATTGTTGATCGCACCCACGTCGAGAAACTGAATCTCGTCACCCGCGAGATTGTAAACATGCAGGCCCTCATCCTTATTGGTCCCGAGGATGAGCGAAGCCTGGTCTTCACTATCGCTGACCCAGATCGCTGGATCATCGGCGCGATCACCGACCCCGATCATCGGCGCCGTTTCGACCGCCGCCGGAACAGACTGTATTTCAAATGGCAGCACTTCGGGCGCCGTGGCGCAGGCACCAAGGCCAAGGAGTATCGTGGGCAAAACAAAGGAGCGGATCATTTTTTGGTCTCCGTGGAATTCAGGAAGGCGAAGACCGAGACGTTGATGATCGCCCCGGCCTTCGATTGCAAGTCAGGCGGCGGGCCTAGAATGTGTAGCGCGCGCCAAGAATCCAGCTGGTGCCGAACTCGTCATACTGCATCAGTCGGTTCTCATTACCGAAATAATAGTATTCCGGCTCATCCGTCAGGTTCTTGCCTTCAAGGTAGACTTGCAGGTTGTCATTGATCCGATACTTGGCTGAGGCTTCGATCAGGGTGCGGTCATCAATCGTACGATCGAGATCTTCTTCGATCAACTCATCGAGATTGTTGCTGCGGAAGTTGGCAGACACGCGAAGATCCCAGGGGCCCTTATCGTAGCCGACCGCCACGTTCCATACCGTGTCAGCCTGATTCAGAAATGGCACGTCTCGTCCATCTGGCAGTGTACTTTCGGAGTCCGTCAAGGTCAGGTTTGCAGAGAGCAGGAAGCCTTCCAGAGCCGGGTTGAGGTCTTGCAGGCTTTGCACATAATTGAACTCGACGCCCATGACTTCGCTGCTGTCGACATTGACGAATGTGTCGACACGACCAATGCCGTCATTGTTCAGGAAGCCCAGATCAATCGGCACTCTGGACTGGAAGTCCGTAAAAGACTCGCCGTCGTCACGATCGTAGCGGTTGCCGAAAATCGCATTTTCGATGTCTTTGTAGAACACACCCACAGAAAGCACGGACAGTTCGGTTGGGTAATATTCCAGGGTCAGATCGAAATTGTCCGCCTCAAGCGCGTCCAGGTTCGGATTGCCCGCTTCGACTTCAAGATCGTCATTGATAAAGGCCGCTGGCGCAAACTCGCCAAAGGCTGGACGGACGACAGCAGCATAGTACGCCGCGCGGCCAATCAACTGGTCGTTAAACTCGTATTTCGCATTTATGCTTGGCAGGACATTTGAGTAGTCGTCCGAAAATTCGCGCCGGATGGACAAGAGATTGTCTTCATCCACCGCGTCGACTGCGAAGCCTTGAAGGTCAACATCCGTTTGCTCGATCCGCACACCGGCGACGACGGTCAGTTGATTGAACTCGAACGTCCCCATGGCATAACCCGCGAGGATTTGTTCATCAATCTGGTAGTCCGCCACGGTACTATCGATGAAACTGTCGACCGCTTGAAAGGACGGGTCAGACGGTGCGAAAGACCTAAGCGATCGCGTCAGGCTCGGATCCGGCCAGGTCGGTTGTGGGTTGGCCAGTCTCCAATTGTCAATGAAGGAGTCACGGGCAAAGTCTGCAAGGTTTAGATCCGGCTCATAGAAGTCGAAATTCTCGTCCCTTGTTTTTTCGCGATCACGAATCTTGACACCCGCTTTCCAGGTCACAGGCGTGTTGCCCAGCAAGCTTTCGCGAGAGACGTCAAACTTGGCGCCAATTTCCGTATCCTCGTTGACTGAGAATTCCCGCTCTAATGCATCGAGATTGTAATTGGCCGGGTCATAGATCGCATCGAACAAAGATTGTGTTCCGCTGATCCGTGGTGTTTCCGGATTGGACAGATCGAATGTCAGCACACCTGGAAAACTCTCCTGGATATCTTCAAATCGGAACGTGACATCGTGATTATTATCGTCCTGCTCATCGGCAAACGCGTAGGACACTTCATAATCGAACGTCCAGGCGTCCATATTGGTGGTGCCGCCGAGCGCGAGGGTCTGAATGTTCCGTGTTTCTTCGCGAACACGAACTTCGGCGTCCATTTCGTTAAGCGGAACGGTCGTGGCGCCCGCAGCGATAATGCCGCCAGCTTCACCATCTTCGGAATCATCAAGATCGCGAAATTCCAACTTGTTGCGGACTTCGTCATCAGCATAATTGTTGAACAGCGAGCGCAGATAGAGGTCTGTGTTCTCATTCACGCGCCAGTCAAAGTTCGCGACCAGACCAATGCGTTGACGTGTCAGGTCATACCAGCGGTGCTCATAATCATCATTGAGGAAAGCGATTCCGTCATCGGTAAACCCAAACTCGCCAATCTCATTATTGTGGGCCTCAATGCGCAGATCCTGATAGTTTAGGGACACAGCAACGCCGAACGTGTCATTGAAGACGTTCGAGTAAGTCAGCGTTGCTTTGGGAGATAGTTCTTCAGTGATCTCGTTCCACTGGCCTTCGACCTTGGCGCGGACGAACTGTCCGTCACGGTCAAACGCAGAAATGGTTTTCAGATTGATGATGCCGCCGAGGCTGTCCGCATCGACATCCGGGGTGAGTGATTTCTGCACTTCGATGCCATCCAGCAAGTCAGATGGCACACCGTCAAGCAGGACACCGCGACGATCCTCAGGCGATGGCGTCCGGACTCCGTTGATCGAGGCTGCGATCAGGTCGGTATTGATGCCGCGAATGGAGACATACCGTCCCTCACCCTGGTCCGTCACGATAGAGAGACCCGGCACACGTTGCAGCGCGTCTGCAACGGTCGTGTCGGGGAAGTATCCGAGACCGTCTGAGTCGACCACTGACAGGATGCTGTCAGCCGCGCGTTGCTGGTTGATCGCACCGGCTTGCGCCGCAGCTGAACCAACCACCAGGATATTATCAAGATAGCGAACGTCGCCGCCCAATGTGAAATCCAATGCCGCGCCAGTTGCTGGGACCGAAATGCTCGAAGAGACTTCATCCGCGCCGATATATGAGACGTTTACGGTATAATCGCCCGCTGGAAGATTTGCGATACGATACTCGCCAAACCGGTCAGTACTGGTTGAACGATTGGTGCCGACAATCGAGACGATCGCGCCCTGCAATGGCGCCGTGCCCGTTGTGTCAGTGACTTTGCCACTCAGGACTTGCGCATGTGCGCCAAAGGCGGTGGCAGAAACCATAAGCGTCGCAAGCGCGGTTCCGGTAAATAAACGACTCATAAAACCCTCCATGAAGATGGCGGGCTGATGCACCGGGTCAGATACAGTTCGATGACATTTTAGCTACCGTTTGGTGACGGATTCTATGCGGTTTCATGACAATTTGATCGTGTGCGGACAATATTCAGGTTGGAAAATTAATCCGTGATTACCGGCGAGTTCTGCTGGCAAACGCTGCTATTCTCAACCGGATGACCCACCGCGCCTGCGATCTCATTCAGTGTGATCGCGGCCGTGCCTTGCATGACAGCATTCATGTCAATCGTCGTCTCTTCCAACAAGGACCAGCCTAATAGAGCCGTTATCGCATTTGTCTGGCGATCGCTTCCAGCAACTTCCAGGGGCACCGGTATCCACGCCGCCGCCACGATGGGATTCGGTATCTCTTCCGGCGGCTTAGCCTGGTCCGACCCGCCGGTTGCGGTATCGGTCTGTTGCCCTGCATCCGCGCCCGGATCCGGCGAAACCTGCGACTCCGTTAATTGCTCCGGTTCTGTTTCGATGATGGGCGCGTCTGCCGCCCCCTCGTCATCCGGGCTTGGTTCGGGCGACTCTGGGTCCTCAGAGCGGTCTTCGAGTTTGTTCAGGACAATCGCTACATTGCGGGAGGTATCGACTGGACAGCGCGGAGCTCCGGCCTGTTTCAACGCCTCATAGGTTTCTGTGGTGAACAAAGGCGCTTGGTTGCGGCTGACGATTCGGCGCTCGAAAATTTTATCACACGTGTCTGGCCCTCGCTCTGTATCAGAAAAGTTGAGCAGGCTGTTGCACAGCAATCGGATCGGTGCCCGGCTCGCCGCGCCACGCGCTTTCAATACAGCGGATGGAATGCTGGCAAACTCGTTTTGCTTGGTCGCGCGCTGACCACGCGACGTCTGATCTGCGTCTTCCGATGGGATTGTGAGCGCATATAAGTGCAAGACGATCACATTGACTTCTACCTTTGCCTTGCGCGCCTGACCTCGCAGCGCTTCAACAGATTGGATCGCCGTCAGTGCGCCGGAATTGTCCATATATCCACCATCAACGAAATAGTGTCGCTTCCAACGTCCATTTTCGAACCGGGTCTCGATCACCCCTGTTGGGTTTGAGACAGGAAACCGAGCCGACAAATGCGCGGCGGTCGATAGCGGGAGTGTCTTTGTCCGTTTTGGGCAGACACCGGCCACCTGCCCGGCTTCTGGTTCCGTGCGATCGATCATTTGCTGCACAATCGGGACACTACCGCAATTCTCGGAACTACCACCCGAATGTTTCGCCGACACATCGACATTGGAGGTTGCCATCTGAAAGCCGCCTGTCTCGTAAAAGGTCGAGAAGAAGACCATAGGCCCAGGGTCTTCTGTTCCTGCCTCATCCTCATTGTCACTCACCGGCGCGCGCACAGCGCAACGTGCGATACTCTCGAGGGTTTGATCCATGGTTCGCTCGCCACGCCGAGACTGAGCAGCCGAACAAACGGGCTTGGCGACGGCATCCGAATTGGGGGTCAGCTGCGCCTCGGATGGGAAAGCCCCATTCAGGGCGCGATCGAAGATAATCGCCAACCGGTTTTCAAAGAAATCTGCTCGGTCATAAATACCGCGCTCATAGGCCTCGCCGACCGCATCTGTATCTTGCCGATCAAACAGGCCCGCGACGCGGTCGGAAACCTGTGCTGGCAGAATCGTGGTCAGGACATCGCTACCGAACAAGCCAGCGAAGAGCGGTGACAGATAGTCAGACTTCAAGGTTTCATCGATGACATGATGACGCTGTCCCGCCGTCAAGTCATTCGCAAGCTCCTCTTTCACGGCGGCAAGATAGACCGCCGATCCAACCGCGCCGCCAGATACTCCATTGATTGAGTAAACATGATCAAGCAGCCGCGTGTCCGCATCATATGTACAGAGCGGCTCTGAACGGGTCGCGGATTGGCAATATTCAAGCATGGCTGTATCGAGGCGAGACAGATAATAGCCAGCATGCGCGCCCGCTCGGATACCGCCGCCTTCTGCCAAAACAATGATCGCAGGGATCGGCCCCTGCCTTGCGCCCCCCGCTGGCTTTCTTGCCTCGAGCCATTGCAAGGCGTGGGCATCAATTTCTTGAGCCTGAATCCCGGAATCAGTCTCTGAGACAGCCAGTCGATGAATATGGTGCGCCTCTCCCAAGCCGAGCAATAGGATCGGCGCCAGGACGGATGCTGATGGCAACTGATTGACCGACGCCCGAAACTCCAGGCGGCTGGACCAGATCCGTCTGCGGAAAAAGAATACGCCGAAAAGCACCAGAAAGATCAGCATGTCGGCTGTAAAGCGTGGCTCAAACGCCAGAACCTCAAGCGACGAGACCAGAAGTTCTATAAATAGCAAACCGACCAGCAGGAGAAAGAACCAGGACTTCAGCGAATAGGCGCGGCGCATCGACTGAAACTCATCCCACAGCCGCGCAATCCATGACCGCTGCCGCGTGTCAGGAGGAATGTTCGCGTGATCGGCGCTGGCATGACGCGCAGAACTCTCGACCAGTCCGGAAAAGAACAGCGTCGCCCATAAGGTCCCGAACATGCCCACGCCAAGCGGCCCCAGAAAAGCAACAATAAACGGAAACCAGAACCCGATCGGAATGGCGATGATGCCCGCGATGCGAACGCGTTGGAACCACAATTCCACGTTCGGGTCGATGATGATGTAACGCGCGGTGTGCCCCTGGTGCAGGCGCACCACGCGGTCCTTACAATAGCGAAACACCAGATGCAGAAAAATGAAGCAGGTGAAGAACATCCAGGCGCCGCCGGGATATTGCGCCCATTCGAAAAAGGCCGCCCCCAAGGTCAGGATGATGAGCGAAAACATCAGGCCAAGAATGGCCGATTGCGCGATCCGGTGTTCTGGAGCGAAACAGAAATGTAACAGGCTAAAGCCGGTATATTGTAGCTTCTGCTTCCAGCCTGGTTTGGCGCGCATTTGATTGAACACCGCGCGTCGTCGCGCCACGCCTTCATGACAGGTGCGGGCGATCCATGAACACAAGGCGCCAAATCCAATGCCAACGGCGACAACCCCCCAGAACTGGGGATCGAAAAGTCCGTACTGAAACCAGAAGCCCATCAGCATGAACAGCAGAGGCAGGAATACACCGCACCAATAGGCATAGCGCAAGCGCAAGGAAATGCTGGGATCTACCGGGTCTCGCTTGGCCGCCGCAAAATAATCGGATTGCGCATCCATTTGGCTACGGCGGGTCACCGCGCTGAGCATGAATGCCGTGTACATCATAACCACGCCGTGCACGATGAAGACGACAATCAGGCTCGCTGTATCGACATCAAAACCAGCCCGATTGATTGTGTATTTGATAATCGCGCGCCCCTGATCAGGGGCCAGAAAAGCAAATGTCAGAAACAGCAACGAAAAGGCCACCGGCCAGGTCGGTTTGAGGGCGCGATACTGGAACCGGTTGAGCAGTTTGATCTCGCCATCCGCCGGCATGATTTGGCGGATCATATCGATGACGCCTCTAAGCATCGTCTCCGCTCCGCAGCGGCACCTCGACAAAGTCATTATTGGCAAGTTCGCGGCGCAAGAAATCTAGATGCGATCGCTGATAAGCGATCAAGCCAATTTCTGTGATCTTTTCCAGCGTCTTGTGCTTTTTGGGATCTGCGAGTTGCTGCGCAATCAAGTGTTTAAGACTGATCACCATCTGATGCGCGACAAAGGCCGCATGGGCACCGCCATCCCCAGACCCGATCAATGGGAACAGGACCGAATGCAAACCGCGTCCGCGTTGTCGCCGACGCTCCTCGCGCATGCCTTCGAACACAGACTTAACGCATTTGTCCACCTCGCCGCTAGATGAGAAGCCATCACCAACCTTGTTCGGCGTCACGGCCGCCAGATGCGCCACATGACTGACCATGTTCTTGCTGCTCAACGTACTGGCATCATCTGTGCGGGTCATAAACACAGTTCCAATTGGCACTTGCGACCGGGTCCCGACTTTCTCCGCCAGCGCCAGACCCAAGGCATCCTTGTAACTGTCATCGTTCAGCGCCCCGCGTCGCACAGACCCGAGCTTGCGAATTTGCGCCGAAACAGACTTGTCCCAGAACCGCGCCATTTCCATGAAGGTGTTTTCTGAATTGACCCAGACATCAAAGCCATTCGCGCGCTGGATCTGATACTCCCAGATGACGATTTTCGGACCAGCGGCCTTGGCAACCGGGTTGCCTGACGCGTTCAGCTGCCACGCCACTTCATGCCGTTTAGAGTCCTCGAATGGTCGTTCCAATGGCGTCACTTTAAACGCGCCCGTGGCCTTGAGGTCGCTTTGATATTCTGCTTCTCGCGGCCGATTGAGATATTTCACCACGGCTGGGATATGATCCATCCAATCCGGACGAGAGGCATCAA
>JBCCDZ010000035.1:0-15868 GCA_039030525.1 Pseudomonadota bacterium
ACGAAGTCTTCGGTTTGGCTCGCATGGCCAAGATATGCGGCAGCAACGTTATTGCTTGAGACGACCATTGCTGCGCCAGCGTGTCCTGTCTCGATTTCAGCGGTCGATGCTGCCTTCGGGCGCAGCCGATCGGCAGCGGTGATGAGCGTGCACTCTCCCGGCACTTTCAGCGCGGCAATCAAGGCGCTCAGTCCTGCGCGCTCGCTTCCGGCTGCGTCATGGCAGGAAGTGTTGGTATCCAGATCGAGCGCGGCAGCAACAATGCCAGCGTTGAGGCGCAAATCAAACGGGGAGGTGGTGCTGGCGAAGACGAGCGAGTCCAGCTGGCTGCGGTCTTCATCGGGCAGAGCGCTGCGCGCTGCCTCGACTGCCAGCGTTACTGAGTCTTCATCCCAGTCGGCGAGTGCGCGTGCACCTTTGCCACGTCCCTTCAGCGCTGGAACCAGCCAGCCATGCGCCGTTGCAATCGCGCTGCGCTCCAGGCGCATCTGGGGCACATATGCGCCGAAGGCCGAAATGCCGTTCATTACTCCTCCAATTACAGTACGATCGTACTGTAATGTGTATCTTGGCGAGCGGCAAGCAGGTCAGGACGAATTCTCCAGCGCTGACACCGGGGCCAGATAGGCGGCATAGGATTTCCACCGCCCAATAGACGTGGTGTAGATAGGTTGGCGAACCTGCCAGCGGCTGGGCGTGCGCACGGTGCGCTGGGTCTGCGCGTAGTTGAGGCAGTCGGGATGCCAGTCCAGCCCGACCGCTTCGACAAGACCGCGTGCTTGCGGCTCGAAGTCGCCCACCATGTTTTCATATCGGAGCATATGGATACGGTCGGGGAACAAGCCTTCCCAATGCGCCATCAGCTTACGGTAAAGCGTTGCATAGTGAGCGAAATGGTCAGCGCGCGTGCGAAAGGCCTGAAGTTCGTCCGTGAACTCTGTGAAAAAACACGACACAAACACGTCGCGCAGATCGCGGGTGCAGTGGATGATCCGGGCGTTTGGAAACAGACCCGCGATAAGCCCGACATGGCTGAAATTAAAAGGCAGTTTGTCGATGATTCGTTTAGCGTCCGGCGCCAGAC
Source organism: Pseudomonadota bacterium (assembly GCA_039030525.1). Lineage (GTDB taxonomy): Bacteria > Pseudomonadota > Alphaproteobacteria > Caulobacterales > Hyphomonadaceae > Henriciella. Next base: position 1,085 of record JBCCDZ010000035.1, read on the forward strand.
CGCCGTAACTTTGCAACGCTTTTTGCGCAACTTCGCGAATGTCACTCGCAGGGCATGACCGTAGGCTTTCCGGATAAGTACCATCGCTACCGCCAAGCGCAGCAACAAGCGCCGGAATTTCCGGTCTCTCATCGGCGCCATGTACGGCGGGGTGACTGGCCAGAACCTGCTCTGCAAGCGTTGTCCCTGAGCGCGGTAATCCGACAATGAAAACAAGCTTTTCGCCGTTCAGGCCGAGCCCACCCAGTTGCGAGATCAGGTCTGGCGTAAAAGTTTGCATGATCCGTGTGACTTCGCCTGTCAGACCATCAGCATTGTAGGGTGCATGCCGCGCGACGATCTCATTGGCGGCCGCACACGCGGTCCAGGCTTCATCGTGGCGATCCAGTCTTTGCAGCGCGCGGCCAAGACCGAAACCGAGGCGCGCGCGATCTGTTTCTGCGATGCCTGATTGGTTCAGAAGCGCTGCGCTACGTTCGAGCTGGTCGTGTGTGGGCTGATGGCCGCGCTGGGTGAGAACGGCAGCGAGAACGCGCGGATCGTGCGGCCCGCGTGCCTCTGCCTCTGCGAGCCACGCTGATGATGGGGTGAAGTCACCATCTTCGCTGTCGAGAGCGGCGAGTTGAAGCCGCGCCTGAATGTCGCCTGGCCGCATCTTAACCACACGTCGAAATGCGTCGCGTGCGGCCTCGCGGTTGTCGAGTTGTTTCTCAACCAACCCCAGATTGAGCGCCACAGCAGGGTGGGGTTTGAGCGACATCGCCCGCTCATAGGAGTCGCGAGCGGCGGCAAGTTCACCGGCCTGGCGGTGTAATCCGCCGAGATTGTTGTGGCTCTGATAGTCGCGCGGCTCAATCTCGACAGCGGCGCAGAATGCGTCACGTGCCAATTCAAGCCGCTCAGCGCGCAGGGCCGCTTTGCCGAGATTTGACTGGTAAAGGTGCGAGCGAGGATCGGCGTCGACCGCCGCTTTCAAAGATCGCAAACCTTCGTCGATGGAGCCCGATTGCGCCAGCGCCATGCCAAGATAGTGTTGCGCCGTTGAATCTTTTGGCGCCACAGTCAGTCGTTTGCGGTAAGCGGAAATGGCGCCGGTTAGATCGCCCGATTTGTGTCGTGCGATTGCAACCCGCAAATCGGGGGACATTATTGTAAGCCCCCTGAATGCGTTTTCCCGTGTCTCATTGAGCGAAAGCTAGAAGTCCTTGCGCAATCGCACAAGCACGCTTCGAGGCTGCCCCCAAGCCCATCCCGCAAAACCAGACCCGAGGAAGCTCTGAAAATACTCCTCATCGGTGAGGTTTCGGCCAACCAGCTGAAGCGTCAGGTCGTCGCGCACCTGCACGTTTATGTTGGCATCCAAGAGTGTGTAGGACGGCAGGGTGAACTCGTTGTCTTCGCTGTCCCAAGTCTCGCCAACATATTGGACGCCGCCGCCAATGCTGACACCGTCTACGGCTTCGAAATTATAAGGCAGTTGATACTGGACAAAGAAGCTGAACTGATCATTTGGCGCATTGGGTATCTCGTTGCCCACTGTGCCAGGATCATCATTGTTCTTTGTGATCTCGGTGTCGAGATAGGCATAGGTCGCGATCAGGTCGAGCCCTTCCACAACCTCGCCGATCACCTCAATCTCAAAGCCGCTATGTTCCTGAGAGCGCGATGAGGGTTCAGCGAAAACGCCGTCGCCCGTTGTCGAAGCCACATCATCGCGCTCGATCAGGAAGGCGCTCAGGCCAGCCCCAAGGAGGCCATTGAAGAACTCGCCCTTAACGCCGCCCTCGAACTGCGTGCCCGTTTCCGCGGTTGCCTGATTGCCATTCAAATCGTTCACGGCAACCGGAATGAAGCCCTCGGAGTAGCTGGCATAAGCAAACACATTATCGAAAGGTTCATAGACGATCCCCGCCCTCAGCACGGTATCATCGAGGGAGTATTCCAGCGGCGGGTCAATCGTTCGGCTGGAGCCAAATGGGCCGCCATCGCCGCCATTATTGATCCCGGTCAGGAAGGTTTCTTCCTCTTCATACCGTGCGCCGAGTAGAAGTTGCAGCCTGTCCACGGGGCGTAGGATCAACTGTGCAGTCAGGGCAATGCTGTCTTCCTTCCGAATGGTCTTGTCCCAGGGAAAGGTTTCCTGAGCGAAGATCGGAACATCACCTGCCCCATTGTCCACCGTCGGTGTGAGATAATTGGCATACTGCGCAAAGAAAGTGCTGGGATCCTGTAACTGGTAGTCCTCTGTAATTTTCCGGTCACGTTGCTCTGCGAGCAGGAGAAAATCGTGGGTCTGGCCAAGTGCTTCGAATTCGCCACCGAAGGCAAACTCGGCGAAATAGGTCTCATAGGTGTCGGTGTCGTCATAGGTGTACCAGAAACCGTAAGGCCCATCGGTTTCGACGTCTGCAGCGCCAGTAAAAAACAGGCTTGGAAAACCGCCGCCTAGAAAACTGATCAGCTTGTGCTGGCGTTCGGTGTAGGCATATCCATAGGTGGCGCGTACGTAGGTGTCGTTTTCAAAATTGTGGCGCAGATTCGCTGTGGCTTCACGATTGGCATAGTCGGTAAAGCAGCCGGTTACCTCACCACATGGGTTCCAGTCTATCGGTACATAATTGGGCAATGGATCGCTGCGGGCATAGTCACGCGAGAAGGTGCCGGTCGGGTTACCATCTCCGTTCTCGGCGCTAAGGTCGAGCGTAAAGAAAGTGCGTTCTCCCAAATCGACGTCAAGCGCTGCGCGCAGTGGGATTTTCTGTAGTTCTGCACCTTCGCGGAAATCGCCGCGGTCTTCATACGCGCCAGCAACGAAACCACGAACGGTTCCTGCCTCATTAAGCGGACCACCAAATTCACCCTCGATCCGATATAGGTCCCAGGACCCAACCTCACCGGCAATTGAACCAGAAAATTCCTCGCCGGGGCGCTTGGTGATGATGTTCACTGCCCCGCCGTAATTCACCGTGCCGAGCACAATGCTGGTCGGGCCCCGCAGGTATTCGATGCGCTCGATGCCGACGAAATCGCGATCGACATTGCTGGCGACCTGAACGCCATTGATCAGAATGCCTTCAGCAACGGAGAGATCGAAACCGCGCGCACTAAAGCGGTTATCGAAGCCGCCATACGTACCCTTGGCGACAAAACCGGGGACAAGGCCGGAAGCCTGTTCAAGGTTGCGCGCACCTGTGAGGTTCAGAATATCGCTTGTCAGCACAGTGATCGCTTGCGGTGTTTCGACAATCGGAAGCGGAATCTTTGTGGCGCTGGACGCGTCCGTCGGGCGGAAGAATTCCGTTATGCCGGTTACGGTCACAGTTTGTAGCGTGCGTTCCTGATCGGCGTCATCTTCCTGTGCCAGCGCAGGCAGCGTGACCAGCGCCGTACTGGCGAGCAAGGCGGTGATCAATCTGGTTGACGTGTGAATTCGCATAGCGCTTCCCCTCATTCTCAATACGGAATGCTGGCATCCGATCACAAAACTTTCATTTTGTATACACTTTGATAGATAGTGCGGACACAATGTGAGGTGTGGGCATTATTGCAGCAATGCCGACTAAAACTTCATCGCCTGAGTTTGTCAGAGAACGGAATGCTATGGTTAGGCCTACAACAATCGCTCTTTCCGGTGTTCTGCAGTCTTTCGAGCGACGCGATTCGTGCGACCATGTGTGCCGCCAGTGGATCGCCGACAGCGTCGCCAAGCTGGAGGCCGATGCAAGGCGCTCCGCAGATACGCATGTTTACTCACTCGACTTGCCGGCATTGGATGGCATTGCGATCTACCTGAAAGATGAGGCCGCGCATCCTACGGGAAGCCTCAAGCACCGGCTGGCCCGGTCACTCATGCTGTACGGTCTCTGCAATGGATGCATTGGGCCAGAGACCACACTTGTGGAGGCGTCTTCGGGGAGCACGGCCGTCTCCGAAGCTTATTTCGCCAAGCTGCTTGGCCTGCGTTTCATCGCAGTGGTTCCCGAAACAACGTCCCAGCAAAAGATCGAAGAGATTGAGCGCTATGGGGGGAAATGTGAGCGGGTTGCCCCAGCCTCGATCTATCAGGCAGCGGAGGCGATCGCGAAGCGGGAGGGCGGCTATTTCCTGGATCAGTTTACATATGCCGAAAGGGCAACCGACTGGCGTGGGAACAATAATATCGCCGAGAGTCTTTTCCATCAGATCGGGCTGGAAGAAAACGCAGTTCCCGACTGGGTCGTGGTCGGAGCAGGTACGGGCGGCACATCGGCTACAGTTGGTCGATTTGTGCGATATCGCGACAAGGCCTTTGCAAAGACACGCATATGCGTCGCCGACCCGGAAGGGTCGGTCTTCTTCCAAAGCTACAGAGGCCAGGACCGTGATATTACCTGTTCCCAGTCATCACGTATTGAAGGTGTTGGTCGCCCCCGCGTTGAGCCGTCCTTTATCGACACGGTTGTGGACCGCATGTTCTGCATTCGCGACGATGCCAGTTTCGCAACAATGCTCTGGCTTCAAGACCGGCTGCACCGACGTGTCGGGCCGTCAACTGGACTGAATCTATACGCTGCCCTCTGTCTTGCACTTGAGATGCGAAAGACCGGCGCAACGGGAAGCATCGCCACTCTGATATGCGACGCCGGCGAGCGCTACACGTGTAGCGCTTATGATGCAGAATGGCGCACGCAAGCCGGCCTTGATGTCGAGCCCTACATCGCCGAGCTGACATCAGTTTTCGGTTGATCGCAATCTCAAGACCTGCAACGCTCTTAAATTGTATACACTTAAAAGGGCGGTTTTATGATCCGGACGGTTTGTGCAATTTTCAGCATTGCGGCCATGGCCGCTTGTGCTTCACCGGTCGGTATGACGCGTGGCGCAGCGGACCGAACGGACATCGCCCTTGATGACCTGTCGCCGGAAACGGCGCGCCAGTTCATGGACGCGGTTGCGATTGAGAGCACGGGCCGAATTGATCCGGTTTTCTCTCCTGATGGTGAGCAGATTGCGTTCACTTATCGGGATACAATTCGCGTAGTTTCGACCTCAGACGGCACGCCCGTAGCGCGCTGGACAGGCGATGAACTTGCCGAAATAGCAGGCGTTTCACTCGCCGATATCGACATCGAAATTCAACAGGAACCTTTCCAGGCATTGCTGAAGTTTAAAGGCGGTGCGCTCGCGCTACCGCTCGTCGCCGGCGCAGAACCCGTCGCTGCTTCGCCACGCGAAGTGCCCCGCATGGTCCGCGCCATGTTTCCCATGAATGGGTATGACCGGAGAGAGAACCTTTCACCGGATGGCCGCGTGTTTGCCAGTCTTGACGGTCCTGACCTTGCTATCCGGCACGTTGGTCGTGACGAGGTCCGTGTGCTGACCGCGGAGACCAACCCCGCGCGCAAATGGTTTCATGGCAACGATATCTGGGAGGCATCTGGCACGATCTGGGCGTCAGACAGCTCAACGTTTATTGCGCGGCTCCACGATGCGACGCAGACGCCGGGCATTGATATCATCGATTACCTTGGTGATGGCGATGAGCACAGCGTGTTCGCCTACTGGGCGCGGGCGGGCGAACCCTTGCCGCGTACGGAGCTTTACGCAGTCAATGCCCAAACTGGCGCGCTGACCCGCTTGTCGCCACCCGGCACAATCAACGACCACCTGTTCTTCATCGAGTGGTCTCCCAGCAATGACGCCATCCTCGCCATTCAGTACGCAAGGGATCTGTCCCGGCAGGATATCTTTGTGATCGACATTCAAACGGGCGCTGCGCGAACGCTGGTCACGCGGACCGAAGAACAGGGGTGGGTGAAGTGGCCGAGCGGCCCTCAGACGATCCGCCATATTCCGGCGGGTGGGTATCTTTTGCGGTCTGATGAGGACGGCTTCTTTCAGTACTACCGGTTAAGTGAGTCAGGCGAGACAATTGCACAGCTGACGCAGGGCGAGGTGGATGTCGGCGAAGTCATCGGGTTCAGCCCTGATGGCGAATGGCTATACTATACAAGCCCCGTGTCTCCGCAGCGCCCTTATGACCGGATTCCACATCGCGTGTCTCTGGACGGCGGTGCGCCGCAAGAACTGAGTGACCAGGCTGGCGTGCATGACGCTACGCTGTCGCCTGACGGTCGCTATCTTGTGTCCGTCCATTCCGATCGTAACCGCGCAAGCCGGACTGATCTTCTTTCAGCCGATGGCACCTTCATTGCGACGCTTGCGCAAACGACGTTGCCCGAGACGCTGAACGGCCTTCCCCTTCCAGAACCGTTTACCGTCATGGCAGCCGATGGCGAGACGATGATGCACGGCACATTGATGAAGCCTCGTGGCTTCGATCCGGCCCGTTCTTATCCCGTCATCCATCGCGTCTATGGCGCAATGCAAAGCCGGGTCCAGCGCAGCGGTTTCTGGCCGGAAGGTCTGGGTTATCCAGGCGCGGAATATAGCCTGATGCTCAATTACTTGGCCGATGCGGGCTATATTGTTGTCACCATCGATGCGCCAGGGTCGCCGGGACGCGGCCGGGCGTACAATCTGGCGCAACAGGAGAACTGGCCTGGCACGACACCAGATGACTACGCAGCCGGGCTGCTGGAGCTGGCAAGAAGTCGGCCCTGGATGGACACCGAGCGTATCGGCATAGACGGCAACAGCTGGGGTGGTTATGTCGCCCTCTACAGTGCGCTCGAGCGACCTGATATTTATAAGACGATCTCCATCTCAGTCCCCGAAATCGATCTGAGAGACCATGTCCAGTGGATCGAATGGCAGATTGGCACGCCTCAGGACAATCCGGATATCTATGCGAATGGCAATCTTGCCAACCGGATTGATGAACTGGAAAGTGACATCATGATCGTGGCAGGTATGTCAGACGTAAACGTGCCTATATCCAATACGATGAAGCTGCTGGATGGATTGGCTGAAGCCGGAAAACCCTATGATCTGGTGATCTTTCCCGGGACGAACCATGCCCATCAGGGCCGGGGGGACCGCTACGCCTACGCCGTCGAACGTATTCGCACCTTCCATGATGCGCATTTGAAACCAGAGGACTAGCGGACATCATGACGTCGGTTGCATTGCATTTTGAAACCCATGTCCGCGAAGTCCCTGATGCGCGGTGTCTGTCGCCAGCTTCGCGACAATCGCTGTCGCGCTCAGACGTTTTTGAAAAAGCCCAGCAGATTGCGCGCCGCCTCGCCGGGGCGGGGGCGCATCCGGGAGAGCGGGTTACGGTGATTGCCGAAAAATCGCCGGAAGCCTTCCTCACATACCTTGCCTGCAATCTGGCTGGCTATGTCTATCACCCTGCCAATATTGGCTACACCGATGCAGAAGTCTCTTTTCTGGTTTCAGATGCTGCGCCGGCTGTAATCGTATGCGATCCAGCGCGCCGCGCTGCCTTCTCTGAGATGACGGACGGCGCGGTGCTGACTCTGGACCGGGATGGCGCCGGCTCGCTCATGTCGGTGCCCGAAGTCGATCTTGCGCCCTACACCGCGCAGTCTGATGACTGGGCCGCGCTGCTCTATACGTCAGGTACGACCGGCAAACCCAAGGGAGCCATGCTGAGCCAGGGCAATCTGTTATCGAACGCGCTCACCCTGGTCGAAACGTGGCAGTTCGTCCCCGAAGACCGGCTGTTGCATATGTTACCCATATTCCATGCCCATGGTCTCTTTGTGGCCGGCAATACTGCATTTTGTGCGGGTGCGGAAATCCTCTTCGAATCGGCATTCTCGCCTGACAGGTTCTTCGCTCGTCTTTCGGAAGCGACCAGCTTCATGGCGGTACCTACGATTTATGGCCGCTTGCTCGCCGATGATCGGCTTAAACGAGAAATTGCAGGGCATATGCGGCTTTTCACCAGCGGCTCAGCGCCTCTGGATGCGGTGGCGCATCAGGCGTTCGAGGCCCGCACCGGCCAGCGTATTCTCGAACGCTATGGCATGACAGAAACACTGATGCTGACCTCAAACCCCTATGATGGTGAACGGCGACCGGGCACCGTCGGTCCGCCGTTGCCCGGCATTTCCCTGGGCATTCGCAAGTCTGATGGCGATCTCGCGCAGCCCGGCGAAATCGGTATCGTCGAAGTGCGCGGCCCAAATGTCTGCAGTGGCTATTTCAATCTTCCGGATAAAACCGCTGAAGCCTTCACGGAGGATGGCTTCCTGATCACCGGCGATATCGGCGTTCAGGATGGAGCAGGATATGTCACCCTGCAGGGACGCCAGAGCGATATGATCATTTCCGGCGGATACAATGTTTATCCCCGAGAGGTGGAGAACGTGCTCCTCGACCTGGAGGGCGTTGTTGAGGCGGCCGTATTTGGTGTGCCCCATCCCGACTTTGGCGAGGGCGTGGTTGCTGTCATCGTTGCTGCGCACGACGGCCCGGACGAAGCGGACCTGACAGAACAGGCGCGTACACAAATTGCGGCTTACAAGTGCCCAAAACGCATTCTGCGCGTCGATGCGCTTCCAAAGAACGCCATGGGCAAGGTGGACCGCGAGCAGCTTAAAGCAGGCCACGCGGGCCTCTTCTCCGGTGCGTGATGCCCGAGAAAGCCTGCGCTATTGGGCGGGTGTCCATGGCGTGCCTGGAGCGCAGCTGGCCATTGTAAGCGATGACAGCGTGTCGCTCCACTGTCACGGTCTTGCAAATAGCGAAACCCGGCTAAAGGTTCACCCTTCAACGCGTTTTCAAATCGGGTCCGTCACGAAGCCAATGGTTGCGTTCACAGCGTTTCGTCTGGCGGAGGCCGGGGCGATTGACCTCGATGCGGCCCCTATTACCGTTCTTGAGACGTTGCCGCCGGATGCGCCTCTTGCGTCCGACAACCTGACCATCCAGCACCTCATGGATCATTCCAGCGGACTGCCGGGCGACTTGTTTCTCGATCTCGGAGACGATCGGAATGCAGGTGCACGCCTTATTGAGACCACCGGCGACATCCTTCCGCTTCATCGCGTTGGCGCTGAGGCATCCTATTGCAACTTCGCCTATGTGGCATTGGGCGAGATTATCAGCGCTGTGGCAGGTGTTCACTGGTCGGAAGCCTTACGTCTTCACGTCGTTGGTTTGCTAAATTCTCCCACATTGGACCCATGGCCCGGCGAAGCGTCAGACGGCCTTGCGGTTGGCCACGACGACGGCCAGCCGGCAAAGCGCTCGCATCTCGCGATTTCGAATGCCGCGGCTGGCACCACGCCAATCGGTACAGCGCGTGACCTGGCTGAATTTGGCCAGTTGCTGCTAAAGGCGCTGGAAGGCAGTGGGGCGATTTCGACCGAGAGCGCCCGCGCCATGACACAACTCAGCTCGCGGCTCGCACCGAATGAGAGAGGTCTTGGGTTCGGGCAGGGGTTCATGGTGATGGATTGGGCGGGCAGGCCCGTTTTCGGCCATGACGGCCTGACGATAGGCCAGCGGGCCTTCCTGCGCGTGTTTCCGGAAACGGGATTGAGTATTGGCCTCCTTGGCAATGGCGGCGACCTGCGAGGTCTGTACCAGGATGTCTTCAGCGACCTTGCCGAAATGACAGGCGCCAGCCCGGCGCCGCGATTACACGCGACTATGGGCCAGGATTTCAACCCGGGCCTGTGCGGTCGCTATGACCGGCCAAATGCGTCGCTGGTCGTATCCATTGAGATGGACGCGCCGCATCTGATGATCCTCAATCACGAGCCTTGGGCAGAGCATGCCTACGGTGCGGTGGAAGGCCCGTTTCTGATGCGCCCTTGCGGCTCTGAAACATGGATGATCGCGCCAGAAGCGAGCAGCGTCCCGCTCACGGTAAGCTTCGGTGCCAATGCCGCCTGGCACGGAATGCGGCGCTACAACTTTGTCGGACGGGAGACGACAAGTGAGAGTTGAGCTGACAAGTTCCGATGCTCCTGTGGGGACGCCGCTTGGGGGACGCGTTTTCGACTGTGCGCCGGGTGCGCTCATAGAGGCCACGTCAACCTTGCATGATGAGGGCGGCGAAGCATGGACAGCGCGCGGCGTTTTTACTTCGGATCGATCTGGCGTGGTCGATTTTGCAGTCGCAGCGTCGCTATCTGGAACTTTTTCAGGCGTCGATCAGGATGGGCTGTTCTGGAGCGCTCAACCGAATTCGGCTGACACCCGCCTGCCAGATATGCTTGCAGGCCGTGTCGATGGCGGACTGGTTCCGACTGTCGCACCACTTGCAGCTTTGGTCTTTGAAGTCGCGTTCCGTGACACCACAACGGGCAACACTGAAATCAGAAAAGTCGTGCGTCGCCGGCTGGCGCAAAATGTTCGCAAAAGCGTGCTGCCCGCGCCATTATGCGGACTGCTGTTTGAGCCGGAAACCCCGAACGGTGCAGGCGTCATCGTTCTGGGTGGGTCTGAAGGTGGGGTTTTTCCGGGGCGTGCCGCACTGCTGGCTGCGGAAGGGTTTACAACACTCGCGCTGGCATATTTTGCGCATCCGGGACGTCCCGACGCGGCCGTTGAGCTGCCGATGGCCTATTTCGGGCGCGCGCTGGAATGGCTGAGCGCACGCGAGGGTATATCGCACACCGGGATAATCGGTGTTTCCCGCGGGTCCGAGGAGGCGCAGCTAATGGTGATCAACGCGCCAAATCGTATAGACTGCCTGATCGCGTGGGTGCCGAGCCACCTGATTCACCGCGCCATCGATCTTGAGGCGGGACAGGACTTCATGACTGAAACCCGCGCCATGTGGTCTCAAGATGGACACGCCTTGGAGGGAATCGCCTTTTGCGCTGCCGATGTTTACGACAACCGCGTGCAGAGGGCTGATTTTCAAACGCCCGGCGGCCGTCGATATCGCGAGACCTTCGCGCGGGCATGGCAGCAGACCGGCGCGGAAGCGTTTCGCATTCCTATCGAGCGATATGGTGGTCCTGTACTTGCTGTTGGAGGGGCTGACGATGCGCTCTGGCCATCCGATGTGGGGGCCGAGCGTGTGATAGACGCCGCGCGATCGCGGAACGAGGCCAGTGACTTACTCATCTGTCCGTCCGCCGGCCATTTGATCGGTACGCCCGGCGAACCCCGGCCTTATCCATATGTCATGCATTGGGGGGGCGGCTATATGGGCATCGACAATGGTTTTTGTGCCTATGGTGGCACCCCAGAGGGCGCGGCGATCGCGGCGCGTACGTCCTGGAAAGCGGCGCTGGATTTTCTGCATGAACACCTCTGCCGGTGAGTTGAAGCCACCGTGTTTTTCCGATAGGTCAAAGTGTATACAGTTTAGAGGTGGCAATGTCTGGAACCATTCGGATCGAGCGTGAAAGTGGGCTGGTGCGCGTGACGCTGCATCAACCAGACAAGCTCAACGCAATGACAAAATCGATGTGGGTCAAGTTTGCTGAGGTTTGGGAAGAGATTGGCGCCGACAATTCTGTGCGGTGCGTTCTCCTCACTGGAGCTGGGCGCGGGTTCTGTCCGGGCAATGATATCGGTGAGTTTGAGACGGAGCGTTCGAATGAGCGGAAAGCACGCGCGCTCTCTGAAATCATGAACAGAGGCCGTGAAGTCATGCTGGGATGCCCCCATCCCGTCGTGGCCCGCATTCAAGGGCCATGCGTCGGCGGTGGGCTTGAGATCGCGTGCATGGCCGACATGCGCATTGCCTCTTCAGAGGCAACGTTCGGCGCACCGCTAAATCGGATCGGCTTGTCGATGGCGTATGAGGAAATGATCCCGATCTGGAAACTGTGTGGCCGCGCGCAGATGTACGAGTTCTTGGTTGAGGGCCGCATCATTGATGCGGAAACAGCGCGCTCAAGGGGGCTCGTGAACCGCGTCGTGGCGCCAGACGCGCTAGACCGCGAGGTTGAAGCCACAGTCCAGTCGATCCTCGACGGGCCGCCGCTCGTTCATCGCTGGCACAAACAGTTCCTTGCGCGCCTGGATGAGCCCGAACCGCTGACAGCCGCCGATATCGACGAGCATTACCTGGCTTTCGAGACCGAAGACTATAAACGCGGCTACCGCGCATTTCTTGCTAAAACCAAAGCGGAGTTCGTGGGTCGATGACATCTGAGACAAAGCTTCGGTCGGGACCGTTAAGCGGGCTTCGGGTAATAGAACTGGCCCACGTTATGGCGGGTCCGGCATGTGGTCGCTTGCTGGCTGATCTTGGTGCCGATGTCATCAAGCTGGAGCGGCCCGGGGGCGAAGACTCTCGGCATATGGCACCGCCCTGGCTCGGCACAGATTCGGCGGCTTACGTGATGATGAACCGCAACAAACGCGATGTTTGTATCGACCTCAAAACGCGTGCAGGAAAGCAGGCTTTTCTTGATCTGGCGCGGACCAGTGACGTTGTGATCGAAAATTTCCGCAAGGGCACGATGGAGCGCCTCGGCATCGGATACGAGGCACTGAGCACTGCCAATCCAGGCCTGATCTATTGCGAGATTTCCGGCTATGGCCGCACCGGCCCGATGGCCAGCGATGGCGGATTTGACCTCATGGCGCAGGCTATGTCTGGCCTGATGAGCTTTACCGGTGAAGGGCCAGGCCGCCCGCCCGTCAAGATCGGTGCGCCAGTGGCCGATATTGGCGCAGGAATGCTGGCAACGGTCGGTGTGCTGGCGGCGCTGCGTGAGCGCGAGCAGTCTGGAGAAGGTCAGAAAGTCGACACATCGCTCTATGAGGCTGCCTTGTTTCAAACGTTGTGGCAGTCGGCGATTCATCTGGCTGACGGGAGCGTTCCAGAAGCCTTGGGTTCTGCGCACCCGCTTGATGGGCCTTATCAGGCGTTCCAGACCGCCGACCGCTGGATCGTTGTCGGCGCGGCCAATCAAGCCAACTGGCTGCGACTTACGAAAGCAATCGATGCTGAACACCTGGCGGAAGATGCGCGATACGCTGACAATCCGGCGCGGATGAAACATTTGGCGGATTTGGTGGCGGATTTGGAGCCGATTTTCAGATCGCGAAGCTCTGCCGACTGGTTAGGGACACTTGAGGCGGGCGGCGTTCCGGCAGCGCCAATTCTGTCAATGGATGAGGTAGCGAGCCATCCACAGGCACTGGCGCGGGAGATGTTTGTTGACATTCGCCATCCCGAACTCGGCGAGATCAGGACGCTTGGCCTGCCCATCAAGCTCTCGCGCACGCCGGGCAAAGTCGAGGGAACGCAGAGCCCACGGCTCGGTCAGCACGCAGCAGAGGTGTTGCGCGAAGCCGGGTGGAGCAAAGAGCAAATTGAGGCGGCTTTTGCCGAGGGAGCGGTTTTGTCCGATGAGACGTCCATCGCCGCTCAATAGAATAACTAGCGCAATCGCGGTTGGTTTCGCCGCATCTTGTTTGTCCGGCTGTTCGACGATGCAACCGCCGGACAGGGCTGCGCAAGCACAAGCCGGTGGCACACAGCCCATCGGGTCTCGACTTGAAACCGGGCGGGACTATTCGGTCCGCTCCGCAATCGTCGCGCCGACAGCTGCAGCAGCGACAGCGCACCCACTGGCCACCCAGATTGCCCTTGATGTCATGAAGGATGGCGGGTCAGCGCTTGATGCCGCGATCGCCGCCAACGCCTTTCTTGGGTTGGCCGAGCCGACAAATGGCTCGATCGGGGGAGACCTGTTCGCCCTTGTTTGGGATCCGGTGTCGGAGGAACTTGTCGGGTATAATGGTTCGGGCCGTTCGCCGCGCGGCGCTTCGCTGGCGGACATGCAGCAAACTGCAGACACTTATAGCGACGGATCTATTCTGCCGGCCTATGGCGAAATGACAGTGAGCGTCCCCGGAGCGGTAGATGCATGGTTTGCGCTACATGCGCGTTTCGGAAGGCTGCCAATGTCACGGTTGCTCGCGCCGTCCATTGCCTATGCCGAAACCGGCGCGCCGATCCTCGAAACCGTAGCATATGAATGGAAACAGCAGGAAAACTGGTTGTCCGATGCGGCTGGGCGCGGAGAGATTTCTGCATTCGACACCGCGCGAAACTTGTTCTTCTCGCCTTCACCGGTGGAGGGTGACCTGTTCGAAAGTCCGGACCTTGCACGCACCTACCGGCTGCTTGCCACGCATGGTCGCGCTGCCTTTTACACAGGCGAGATTGCGCGCGCAATCGATGCCCATATGCAACGGTCGGGCGGAGCGCTGCGGTATGCTGACTTCGCCATTCACCAGGGCGAATGGGTGGCGCCTATCTGCGCCGACTACCGGCAGGCGCGCCTGTGCGAGATCGGCCCAAACACGCAGGGCATCGCAGCCTTGCACATGCTCGAATTGATGGAGACTTTTGACATTTCAGAAATGGGCTTTGCGAGCGCCGACGCCATCATGCTGGGGGTTGAGGCCAAGCGTCTGGCGTTTGCAGATCGCGCGCGTCTGTATGCTGACCCGAATTTCTCCAATATGGACGCATCCGACTTGATTGCGCCGGATTATGTGTCCGCGCGCCGGAGCCAGATTGATCTTGCAACTGCGATGCCCACGCCGGGCCCTGGGTTGCGCGCGGCCGATGCCACCCTATCGCGCGGTGATACGACGTATATCACCGTCGCCGATGGGACGGGCATGATGGTGTCGTTGATCCAGTCGAACTATTACGGAATGGGTAGCGGTGTTGTGGCGCCGGGCACGGGCTTCATGCTGCAAAATCGCGGCAGGCTTTTTTCGCTCGACCCTGAACACCCGAACCGGTTTGAGCCTGGAAAACGCCCGTTTCAGACAATTATTCCGGCGTTTGCGTTCCATCGTGATGCGCAGGGTGCCTGGCAGCCCTGGCTCAGCTACGGCGTGATGGGCGGGGATATGCAGCCGCAAGGCCATGTTCAG
>JBCCDZ010000036.1:0-15480 GCA_039030525.1 Pseudomonadota bacterium
CGAGAACGCCATGCCAGTTTGCAGGCGTCACAGGATCAGGCCGCGAAAAATGGCTTGTCGCCTGCGACAGTTACGCGTTCCATGATCCGAATGTTTGGAAAATAGTCGCTTGAGGCATAATGCTGACAGGCGCGATTGTCCCAGAAGGCGAGCGATCCTGGCGCCCAGCGGAACCGGCACTGATATTCCGGAAGCCAGGCACGACGATAGAGGAATGTCAGCAACTCATCGCTTTCCTTCCGGTCCATGCCGACAATATGGTCCGTGAATGCGACATTGACGTACAAGACGCGCTCGCCGGTCTCAGGGTGCGTGCGAATAACCGGGTGTTCTTTCGGCGGAAACTTTTCGTGCAGCGCAGAGGCGTCTTTCTTCAGGCGCCGTGAGAAGACCCGCGCGATATCATGCACTGCAGTCATACCGCAAAGGCGCTCTTTCAAGTCCTCGTCTAGGTCATTGTAGGCCATGACCATGTTTGAAAAGAGTGTATCGCCGCCAATTTCGGGAAGCTCGATCGCCCGCAGGATTGACCCGAGAGATGGTTCCTCGCGCCAGGTCACGTCAGAATGCCAATTATTCTCCTGGCCCTTCGAATTTGGGCCATGAGCAATGCGCAGCACCTCCGGATCGGGCTGGTCCTTTGGCGTCGCTGGGTGAATTTCGAGATCACCGAAGCGGTTGGCAAAAGCGATGTGCTGGTCACGCGTAAGTTCATGCTGATCGCGGAAAAATACGACCTGATATTTCAGCAAGGCGGCCCGGACTTCGTCTATCAGCGTGTCATCAAAATTGGCGAGGTCTGCCCCAATCAGCTCCGCGCCAATCGCAGGTGATAAAAGTCTGGGTTCGAATTTTGAGAATTCCGAATTGGCGTCGTAGGCCATGTTACCTCCCGTTTTCTTTTGAAGGTAACACAGACGGGCGCTGAGCCCTAGAAACGATTTAGATTTGTGCCTTGATCAGGTGAAGGGCGGCTTCAATCGTCGCCAGTCGGATCTCGTGACGCCCAATATCGCCCAGCGTCAGCATTTCATGGATCATGGCCTTATTTTCGCGGGCACACGCAAGATGCACGGTCCCTACCGGCTTCATCGGCGTGCCGCCGCCAGGACCAGCAATGCCGGTCACGGCAATGGCGAGATTGGCGCGGCTCTGTTCCATCGCCCCCTCAGCCATGAGTCGCGCTACCGGTTCGGATACAGCGCCATAATCCGCAATAACATCGCCCGCGACACCCAGGACTTCAGCTTTGGAGGCGTTGGAGTAAGTCACAAAGCCGCGCTCGAGCACTTTCGACGAGCCGGCAAATTCTGTGAACAATCCGGCGATGAGGCCGCCCGTGCAGCTCTCCGCTGTGGCGATCCTGACGCGCCGCTCCATCGCTTCATCCATAGTGAGCAGGGCGAGATTTCGAATGCGATCTGGAAACATGCTGGCTTTCTAATCCGCTGCGGCCACGGGTGACAAGACCGCACTCGCTTGCGCGGCAATTCCTTCACCGCGGCCGGTAAAGCCGAGCCCCTCGGTGGTGGTCGCCTTAACACTGACCGCGTTCAAAGGAAGACCTGTCACTTCGGCTGTGCGCTGGCGCATGACATCGCGATGCGGTTTCACCTTGGGGGCTTCGCAAATCACGGTCAGGTCACAACTTGTCAGCGCCCAGCCAGCGGCGCGGGCGATTTTTATGGCATGGATCAGAAAGACTTCGGACTCGGTCCCTTTCCATTGCGGATCAGAGGGGGGGAAGTGGTCGCCAATATCGCCTAGAGCAGCGGCGCCCAGAATGGCATCTGTCAGAGCGTGCCAAGCAACATCCGCATCGGAATGACCGGCAAGTGTCTGCGTGTGTGGAATTTTGATCCCGCACAAAGTGACATAATCGCCCTCTGCGAAAGCATGGACATCAAAACCGGAACCTAATCGGGGAGCAGGAGGCATGGGCGAGAGCAACCTTTCAAGTCGCGCGATATCTTCAGGATAGGTGATTTTTTCGAGCCGTTCATCACCAGCAATCAGCGCCACTTTTCCGCCAAGTGATTCAATTGCGGCGAGATCGTCAACAAAGTCGCTTTCTGTGTTGAGCGCTGCGTGGATTTGATCGAACTTGAACGCTTGCGGTGTTTGTACGCGATACAAACCATCCCGATCTACATCCTGTACAACAGCGTCTGTCGAGCGCTTCAAAGCATCTACAATTTTCAGAGCAGGCGCCGCCGCATCGGCTTGGTTCAGGGCTTTGATCAGATTAGAAATAACCGGATCAGACAAGCCTGGCCGCGCTGCGTCATGAATGAGAACCAATTCAGGCGTATGCGGCTGACAAGCCGCCAGGCCGGCTTGAACGGATGCTGTTCGGCTGTCGCCGCCGGCCACGACAATGGTTTCGGCAGGGCAGAGGGATGCGTAGTTTTCTTGTTCGCCTGCGGGGACCACAAGGATCGTTTGATAGATGTCCGGATGCTGCGCAAACGCCTCCACGGACCATTGGAATACAAGCCGGTTCGCGAGGCGGCGTCGCTGCTTCGGTACACCGTCACCGGCGCGTTCACCCCGACCAGCGGCTACGATTATGGCTGCATTAGACATGTTGGCTGAATAACGCGTTGCGATAAAAAAGCCACACGCCTTACAGGAATGGTTCCACGAAATTCAGTGCTCCACTTTTGTGCAGTGCAAAAATGTGATTTGACAATCAAGATGATGAAAATGCCCGCATTTCAGGCAGAACGCGTGTGGCTGGCCCCTATGTCAGGCTCCACGGACGCTGCATTTCGACGCCAGGCGGTCCGCTATGGCGCCCCGACTGTCGTGTCGGAAATGGTCGCCGGAGAAGCGCTCGCAGCGGCGCGCCCGGATGTTGTGCGCAAAACATGTCGGCATGAAGGTAGCGGCCTTTGGGTCGTTCAGCTGGCTGGGCGACGTCCTGAAGATATGAGGCGCGGGGCTGAGATTCTGGTCGATGCCGGCGTTGATGTCATCGACATCAATATGGGGTGCCCGTCGCGCCAGGTTACGGGCGGCAATTCAGGGTCCGCCCTGATGCGGGAGCCAGAACTCGCCCTGCAAATTGTCGAGGCCACGCTGAAGGGTGCGCGCGGCACGCCGGTCACGCTTAAAATGCGCCTGGGCTGGGACCACACCTCACTGAACGCGCCCGAGCTTGCCCATGCAGCCGTCGAGCTTGGGGTCCAGTTGATCACCGTGCACGGCCGCACGCGCTGCCAATTCTATAAAGGTGAAGCCGATTGGCGAGCGATCAGAGATACGGTCGACGCCGTCAATGTGCCTGTGATTGCAAATGGCGATATCCATTGCCGCGAAAGCGCCGTGTTGGCGCAGGGGGATTCATCCGCTTATGGCGTCATGATCGGGCGCGCTGCGATGGGACGTCCCTGGTTGATCGGCGAAATTGATGCGCATTTGCGAGGGGAATCCTTTGTGGCGCCGACACTGCAGCAGCAGTGCGAAGGCTTGTGTGAGCAGATAGAAGACAGCCTCTCGCTGTATGGCGGGTCGCTCGGCATTCGCATCGTCCGCAAACATGTCTCAGCGCATATCGATAAAGTTTCTCTCCCGCTGAACGCGGCAGACCGTCGGCAGCGTCGTGCCGAATTGTGCCGGATGGATGACCCGAAGCAGCTCTTGCGCGAAATTGAAGCGCTATATTCAGGGCAGACCTTAGAGGTGGCTGCATGATGACATCACTCGATCTTATTGGGCTCGCGCCGTTCGCTTTATTAGGTCTGGATGAACGCCGCCGGATCAGCGCCGCTAATCCGGAAGCGCAATCATTTCTCGGCCATTCCGAACGCGCTATGTATCGCAAGCCGCTGAGCGAAATCCTGTTTCACGACTCGCCCGTGTTCGGCCTGATCGACAAAGCCCTTTCGCTGCAAGGCGACGTCACGGCGCATTCGGTGCCGATTAACGGGCCGTCCTTGAGACGCCAGCGCGTACTCGATTTGAGGCTGCGGCCGCTGCAGGATGGCGGCATCGTTATCGGTATGACCGAGGCCAATCAGACCGAAATGGTCAATAATAATCCTGCGGGTGTGGCGGCGTTCGGACGTATTCTGGGTCACGAAGTTAAGAACCCGCTCGCCGGTATTTCAGGCGCTGCGCAATTATTATCGCGCAGGGCGCGGGACGATCAGTCAGCGATGATTGAAATCATTCAAAGTGAGACTCGCCGAATTGAGCGTCTGGTGTCGCGACTGTCGGCATTTGAGCTTTTCTCAGCGCCCGCCAAGGAAACATTGAACATTCACGAATTGCTGGATCGCGTGATCGCTGCCGAAGAAGCGGCGCATCGCGGCAAGATTTCGATCATTCGTCTCTATGATCCGTCACTTCCGAATATCGACGCTGACCAGGATCATTTGCACGAGGCCATTCAGAATGTCCTTCGGAACGCTGTGGAAGCAACACTCGCGCATACGCAGAGTCCGCAAATCCAGATCGAAACGGCCTTCGAGACCAGTTTCGCGATCGCCCGAAGAGACGGTACAGCTCGCCTCGGCCGGGCGGTTCGTGTAACGGTCGAGGATAATGGACCCGGCATACCGCCGGAAAAAAAGGCTCGCATGTTCGATATGTTCATGTCTTCGAAGTCTGGAGGTCGCGGCCTTGGATTGAGTGTCGTGAACGAGATCATCGCTGCACATCAAGGCCGGATCAAAGTCGACAGTAAGCCAGGCCTCACGCGCTTTTCCATCTTTTTACCGCTGCCAAGACCGAAAAAATCATGACACAAAAAACTGTTCTCCTTGCAGAAGACGATGCCAGCATCCGATTGATCGTCAATCAGACACTGGTCACAGCCGGCTACACGGTGCGCGCCACCAGTTCGCCAGAAGCGCTCGAGCGCTGGGTGCGTAACGGGGAAGGGGACATTGTCGTAACCGATGTCTATCTCACGGATACGCCGATCTTTGAGTTGCTCCCATCGTTCAAGCTCGTACGTCCCGATCTTCCGGTCATTGTGATGAGCGGCCAGAACACCATTTTGACCGCCGCATCTGCGGCCCAGCATGGCGCGTATGATTACCTGCCTAAGCCGTTTGATATCGATCAGCTGACAGATCTGGTCGGGCGCGCTCTATCCGAGACCAAACCAGCCGCATCAGCATCTCCGCCCAAGAAGGTGAACGGCGAGGCGAGCCATACGGGCTTGCCTTTGGTCGGGCGTTCCGCCGTCATGCAGGATGTCTACCGCACGATTTCGCGCGTGATGAATACGGATTTGACGGTTCTCATTGAAGGTGAGTCCGGTACCGGTAAGGAACTCGCAGCCCAGGCCATTCACGATCTTGGGCAGTCGCGTCCGGGCGCGTTCTATTCTCTGGATCTGGCAACGCGTCCAGCGCAGGAGGTCAGCCGCGAGCTGTTTGGCGCCGAGGACAATCCAGGCGTCGCATATGATCGCGAGGCGACGATATATCTCGATGAAGTCGGCGACCTGAGCCAGGAAGCTCAAACTCAATTGGTGAAACTGATGCGAGAGGATGGCGGTGCCAGAATTGTCGCCTCCACCCGTCAGCCGCTCTCGGCCCTGGTTGAGTCCGGAGATTTCAGGGAAGACCTGTACTACCGGATGAATGTCGTTCGGATTGAGATGCCGCCTTTGCGTCGACGCAAGGAAGACATCCCGGAACTGGTCAAAGCCTTCCTTATCCGCGCTGAGGGTCGCGGTTTGGCGCAAAAACAAATCGCGCAACCCGCGATGGATCTGATGATGGCGTATGACTGGCCCGGCAATGTCCGCGAGCTGGAAAATCTCATCTTCCGTCTGGCGGCTTTGAGTCCGGATGCAACAATATCGCAGCGTGACATTGAGCGCGAGTTACGCGCCGAAACGCTCAAAGAGCTGAACCCGGAAGCCTCACTGGAAAGCGAGATTGAAACGCTGCTGCATCGCTATGTCATGGCCGACTTGTTGAAAGGCGGCGATGACGGCGAGAAAATCTATCAAACAGTGTTGGAACAGGTTGAGCGCCCGTTGATCAAATTGGCGTTGAGTGTGACCTCAGGCAACAAGCTCCGCACAGCTGCCTTGCTTGGCGTGAATCGCAACACTTTGCGCGCCCGTATGTCTGTTCTAGGAATGACAGAAGACTGATTGACCTGAGGTCAAAGTGTTGCTCTAAATCATCACTGTTGCTTAATAGCGACAGTGTGGATTAGAGGCCCAACATTGGCATCACGGATTTTAGCAACCCTTAGGCGTAATGGCGGACTTTGGTTCCAAGGTCTGTTCATACTGGCAGGCGTCATCTGCGCGGCTGCGACGATTATTACGCTCGGGCGATCGAGCCCGACAGACGATATTCCCGAAGGTTTGTTGACGTTACTAGTGGTCAATATGGTCATCCTGTTCGTACTCGGCTGGATGATCGTGTCGCGGTATCGCGCGATCAGACAAAACCCGGATTTGGC
The DNA here is from genome assembly GCA_039030525.1 of Pseudomonadota bacterium. GTDB lineage: Bacteria > Pseudomonadota > Alphaproteobacteria > Caulobacterales > Hyphomonadaceae > Henriciella. The sequence goes on from JBCCDZ010000036.1 coordinate 6,436, forward strand.
CAGCGGCGGACGTTTGACACGTCGATTTATGCTCTTGTTCGGAACCGTGGCGATGATCCCGGCTATCATTGTGTCGCTCTTCCTGTGGCTAACGATTACGCGCGGGATTGATACCTGGCTCGGCGATACGGTGCTGACCCTCGTGGATGAGTTTGCAACGATCACCGCGGAAAGCGGCGAAGAATTCGCCTTCCGCTTTGAAGCAGACGCCTTGGCTGTCGCCGATGATGTTGATGCAGCAGCGGAAGGGTTTGAAGCCGATCCAGAGACCTTTGAAGCCATTCTGAGTCTGGTCGCGACGTATCGGGATTTCTCGGCCGCTTATATTATTGACCGCAATGGATTCAGATTGGCAGAGGCGCAAATCGTCACTCCCGCGATCAGTTATGCGCCTCCGGTTCCTGAAGATTTCCTGGCGGCCGATCGCGGTGAGACGGTCGCGGTATTGCGTCGACAGGCAGGTTACACGTTTGCTCTGAAGAAGCTGTCCAATTTCAATGAGAGTTACCTCTATCTCATTCGACCGATCAATCCTGAACTGTTTGCCCGTCTCGATCGTGCCAGGAACGCCCAGCAACAATATCAGTTGGCGCAGCAACGCAGCAATGAAATTCAGATCCTGTTTGTTGTTGCCTATTTGCAGATTGTTGCCTTGGTCTTGTTACTTTCCGTTCGTCTGGCGCAGGAAATTGCGGATCGAATTTCTCGTCCGATCAGCCGTCTTGCGATGGCCGCACATGCCGTCAGTGAAGGTCGCCGCGGGGTCGCAGTGCCACTGCCTGAGCCCGAAGACGAAGTCCGCGTTCTGTCCAATTCATTCAATCTGATGACTCAACAGCTCGACGAACGGCGTGACGATTTGGTCTCCGCGCGAGAAGAAGCTGAGCAGCGTCGAAGATTTTTAGAGACGCTTCTCGTTGAATTGAGTTCGGGCGTTATTCGCGTCGACTCAGCCGGCATTGTCACCATCGCCAATCGATCCGCTGAAACCTTGCTGGACCTGGGGCAGCTGGAAGGTCAACCGCTGTCTGAACTTAGTCCTGAGATCTGGAAACGTGTGGTCGAGGCGCAAAGTCAGCACAGCCAGGATGATACTTTTATCAGTCTGATGACAGATGATGGCTTGCGACATGTCCGCCTGAAAGTGACGTCCGATACGGTTGAAGGTCATGTCGTGACGCTGGATGACACGACTCGGCTGATCTCGGCGCAGAGACAACTTGCCTGGCGCGATGTTGCGCGTCGAATTGCGCATGAAATCCGAAATCCGTTGACACCCATTCAATTATCAACCGAACGCATACGCCGTCGATATGGCGATCAAATCAGCGATGAGGACGGCGTCTTTGAGCGCTGTATCAATACGATTTTGCGGCAAGTTTCTGATATTGGTCGCATGGTTCAGGAATTCTCTGATTTTGCCCGTATGCCGAAGCCAACCCCAAGCCGGTTTGATCTCGCGGCTTTGATCACTGACGTCGTGTTCGCCCAGCGCGTCGTTAATCCAGATTTCAAATTCAGCTTGAGCCTGCCGCAGGGGGGGCTATCCATACTCGGAGATGAGCGTCTGCTCGGGCAAGCGTTTACGAATATTGTCAAAAACGCCGCCGAGGCTTTAGCCGGACGCCCGCAAACCGATGAATCGCAGGGTCAGATTTCGGTCTCCGTCGATCCGGTCGGTGATGACGGCCTGATCGTTATTCGCATCGAAGACAATGGGCCCGGCTTTCCACAAGATGCCCGCGAACAATTGCTTGAGCCATATGTGACCGCAAAAGAGGGCGGAACTGGCCTCGGTCTTGCGATCGTTAATCGCGTGATCATGGACCATGGCGGAAGCGTGCAATTACTCGAACCAGAACACGGGGCCCGGGGGGCCATCGTAAAAATCGTTTTGCCACTGAGTTTGACCACAGACTCAGAGGCGGAGAACCAGCCTTTGGAGCTTGCTGATGAGTACTGATATTCTCGTTGTTGATGACGAACCTGATATTCGTGAACTGATCGCCGGTGTTCTGGAAGATGACGGCCATGGTGTTCGTACGGCCGCCACGGCAGAATCGGCGATTGAAGAAGTCCGATCGCGCACGCCCAGCCTGGTGGTGCTCGATGTCTGGCTGCAGGGGAGCGACATGGATGGCTTGTCCGTCCTGAAATACCTCAAGGCCATCGATCCCTTATTGCCTGTCATCGTCATCAGTGGTCACGGTAATGTCGAGACCGCCGTTGCTGCAATTCGACGCGGCGCATATGATTTTATTGAAAAGCCGTTCAAGGCTGATCGCTTATTGCACCTGGTTTCTCGAGCGATTGAATCAGCCAAGCTGAAGCGAGAAAATGAGACCCTGCGGGCGCATAATTTCTCTGTCTCTGAATGGATTGGCGATAGTGGTGCGGCGCTCGGATTGCGCACGCAAATCGAGAAGGTCGCGCCGACCAATTCACGTGTTCTGGTCTCCGGCGAAGCAGGTGTCGGAAAAGAACTGTGCGCCAAGCTCATCCATGATCACTCAAAGCGCGCCGGTGGCCCCTTCGTTGCGGTCAATGCTGCGAATATCGCACCGGAGCAGATGGAACGCGAATTGTTTGGCGAAGAGGACTCTTCTGGCATGCCGGTCAAGATCGGCGTGTTCGAGCAGGCGCATGGCGGAACGCTATTATTGGATGAAGTCGGCGATATGCCACTGGGCACGCAAAGCAAAATACTTCGCGTCCTGACGGAACAGCGCTTTCAGCGCGTTGGTGGCGGATCAGACGTGAAAGTCGATGTGCGCGTCATGTCCTCCTCGACGCGCGATCTCGAGCGTGCAATCGAAACCGCAGCATTTCGAAAAGATCTCTATTATCGGCTGAACGTCGTCCCTCTATCCGTGCCATCATTGGCCGATCGACGCGATGATATCCCGGACCTGGTTGAGTATTTCAGTGCCCGTATCGCAGACTCTTCTGGTCTGACGCCGCGGGTGTTCAGCAAAGAGGCGATCGCGGTCTTACAATCGATGAATTGGCCGGGGAATGTTCGCCAATTGCGCAACGTCGTTGAGCGCGTCCTGATCCTGTCGCGTGACAGTACCGATCAGATGGTCACGGTCGAAGAATTGCCGCTTGATCGCGGAAGCGATGAGAGTGGTGACGCTATGGGCGTTTCTGCCGATTTTGTCGGCCTGTCATTGCGGGATGCGCGGGAGCAGTTCGAACGGGATTATCTGACGCTTCAAATCACGCGTTTTGACGGAAATATCTCGCGAACCGCAGAGTTTATTGGCATGGAACGCTCGGCTCTACACCGAAAATTAAAGGCCCTTGGTGTAAACGCGTCCGCGAGTCGTACGGACAACCGTTAAATGCGTGTGATCATATGTGGAGCTGGCCGCGTGGGGCAGGGCATTGCCCGCCACCTGGCGCACGAGCACCACGACATTATCATGATCGATGAAAATAACAGTCTGATCGAGCAAGTTCAGATTGATTTCGACGTGCGCGGCGTTGTTGGACACGCGGCGCATCCGGATGTCTTGCGCGCGGCGGGTGCGGAGTCAGCCGACATGTTGATCGCGGTGACCCATTTCGATGAGATCAATATGGTCATCTGTCAGGTTGCCGATACGTTGTTTTCGGTTCCAACCAAGATTGCGCGGGTGCGGGCGCAGGCCTATCTCGACGCGCAATATTCCGAACTTTTCTCTAAATCTGCTCTGCCGATTGACCTCATCATTTCACCGGAGATTGAAGTCGGGGAAGCGATTTTGCGGCGTATTCGAGCGCCAAGTGCAATTTCCAGCATCTCGTTCGAGGCAGGTGAGTTGCAAATCGTCGGCATGAAAGTGCGCGATGACAGCCCGCTGCTCGAAACTGCGTTGGATCAGATATCCGGTATTTTCCCAGATCTGGGAGCACGGGTCATCGGCATCAAACGCGGCGCCAGCGTGTTCGCGCCCCGCGGCAATGATCAGCTTCAGCCAGGTGACATCGCGTATGTCGCGGTCACGCGTCGATCAACACCCAGGCTCAACAAATTGTTTAACCGCGACATTGAAGAACATAGACGTGTTGTCATTGTCGGCGGCGGTAATGTTGGAACGTATGTGGCCAGCAATCTGGAGCGCGATGGCAAGATACGCGTGCGGATTATTGAGTCGGATGTCGCCAAGGCCGATATTGCGGTCTCGGCCTTGAAACAAACAATTGTCATTCATGGCGATGGACTGGCGCGAGATGTGCTCGAAGAAGCTGGCGCCGACAAGGCAGACATTGTGATTGCTGTTACCAATGATGACAAAACCAATATGCTGATCGGCAAGCTCGCAAAGCAATTGGGCGCAAAGCGCACACACGCGCTGGTCAATGCTTATGAGCTGATCGCGATTTCGCAAGACTTGGACATTGATGCGGTGCTCGATCCGCGCGCATTGAGTGTCTCCAAAATCCTGACCAAACTTCGCCGCGGACGAATTCTGTCTGTTCAATCGATAGAGAATGGCGCGGCCGAAATCGCCGAAGGTGTGACTCTCGATTCGTCGCCTTTGATCGGCAAACCCATTGATTATTCGCATTTGCCCGATGGCGTGACGTCGGCAGCGCTTATTCGCGGCGAGGAGATCATTTTCCCGAACGCGAAAACCATTGTCGAAACCGATGATCGACTGCTGCTCTTCTATGAGGCAAGTGCGACCCGCAAAGTCGAGCAGTTCTTCAGGGTCAGCGCTGACTTCTTCTAGGCGGGAGGGATAGATTGAATCACCTCTCCGTCGTTCGTATCTTCTCATTTGTTACACTGGGATTCGCCGTTCTGCTGGCCGTCTGTTTCATGGTCGCCGCCGCCACCGGTGAAACGCAGCAATTGATGGTATTTGCCGGAACGGCGATCAGCATTGGTGCCTTGGGCGCGACTGTGATCTTGTTGACCGATCGGCCGCAAAAGCGCGCGCAGGCGCGAGACGGTCTCGCTGTCGCGCTATTATTCTGGACCGTCGGCGGCGCGATCGCCGCGATACCGTTCATTGATTATATTGGGACGCCGGATTTCCTGGCAGCGTTTTATGAAAGCGTCTCCAATCTGACTACGACGGGACATAGCCGTCTCGATCCCATTTCGAACCCGATGCCGACCAGCATCTTTGTCTGGCGTGCCATGCTGCACCTGATCGGTGCGATCGCGAGTATCACCATCGCAGCGAGCGTGTTTTCAGGGCTTAATCTTGGTGGGCCGGGTGTCCATCGCAATCGCTTTTTCAGCGAGACAGAGGGAAGCTTCTTTGATCCGATCTCGCGGATCATTCGGGTCAGTTCTGCGCTGATCCTGAGTAGCACTGTTCTTTTGGCGGCCATCCTTCTCGCCTTAGGGTTGGCGCCGAGGGACGCGCTGGCGGGCGCGGTGAGTGCAGTTACCACGGGAATGGTGGATCCGCTGGCATTCGACATGGCGCCCCAAGCGGGGCCGCTACATGCCTTCGCCCTCTGGCTAGGACTGGTATTCGGAACATTGGGCCTGATTGCGGTCGATGGCGCCGGGCAAGGCCGACTGAGATCGGTGTTGATTGATCCTGAAACGCTGGCTTGGATCGGGTCACTTACCTTGATCGCAATTCTCGCCTTTTTTGCCGGACTGCCTTTGATTGAAAGCGTCGGCTGGGCGACCTCATCGCTCGCCACCAGCGGCATCGCCTTGACTGATCCGCAACAATTCTCCCGGCTGCCAATTGTATTGGTGCTGTTCCCGGTCTTGATTGGCGGGTCGGCCTTGTCGGCGGCTGGCGGCTTCAAGCTCGCGCGCCTGATCGTGCTTAGTCGTCGTGTCGCGTTAGAATTCGCGCAATTGGGATATCGCGGCAGCATGAAGCATTTCACATTCCGAGGCCGGCGCCAATCCGATCGGACTGTGATGAGCGTCTGGGTCTATCTGGTTGGTTATATTGTCGCCTGCACGCTTGGGACATTATTGTTGAGCGCCGCCGGTTTGTCATTTGATGACGCCATCCTGGCCGGAATTGGTAGCCTGTCCAATGCCGGGCACATCCTTGCCGGTATAAACGCAGAATTGCACGGCGTAGCCCAATTTTGCGTCATTCTCGGCATGATCCTTGGGCGATTAGAGGTGATCGCGCTTTTGCCAGCACTGAATCCCTCATTTTGGCAAAGATAGGGACGCCATAGCTTGCCATTTGGCTTCAATCGTTATAGCCGCTGCAGTATAAAAGAAGGACAGGCAAAACATGTCTTCAGATAAAAAGCAGAACCTCCAGGACACATTCTTAAACGCAGTCCGTAAGTCCAAAACGCCATTGACGATATTCTTGGTGAATGGTGTTAAATTACAAGGCGTTGTAACTTGGTTCGATAACTTCTGTGTGTTGTTGCGCGGCGACGGACGTCCCCCGCAACTGGTCTATAAGCACGCAATTTCGACCATCGCGCCGGGCGCGCACGTGCAACTCTTCGATGAAGACGATAGCTAGGTCAATTGACGCAAAAACCGTTCGATTTGGAACAACCGCCTGAAAAGGCGGGCATTATCATCCCATGGACTCAGGTTTCTGAGCGGCCAGGCGAGGTGCGTCTGGAGGAATCAGCCGGTCTGGTTGAAGCTTTGGGGTGTGAGCTAGAATTCCTACGCGCGGAGAATGTCAGGAAACCGACCCCGGGATATCTGTTGTCTGGCGGTTTGCTTGATCGGCTCGAAGCCGACGTCAAAGCTCATAATTGCTCAATCGTCATCATTGATGCCGCCCTGTCACCGATCCAACAGCGTAATCTTGAGAACCGGCTCGGCGTCAAAGTGATCGACCGCACGGGTCTAATTCTGGAAATCTTTGGGTTGCGAGCCCGCACCAAAGAAGGTCTTTTGCAAGTCGAGCTGGCGCGTCTGCTGTATGAGCGGTCCCGCCTCGTTCGAACCTGGACTCATCTGGAGCGACAGCGCGGTGGACGTGGCTTTCTGGGCGGTCCTGGTGAAACGCAACTTGAGGCTGACAAGCGCATGATCGATCGCGCGGTCAAGCGCCTGCGCAGCGATCTGGCAGATGTGCAACGGACCCGACGCGTTCAACGCGCGGGACGCAAACGCCGGGAAACGCCAATTCTCGCTCTGGTTGGCTATACGAATGCAGGCAAGTCCACGCTGTTCAATCGCCTGACCGGCGCCGATGTGATGGCCAAGGATATGCCCTTTGCGACCTTGGACACAACGATCAGAAAGCTGGAACTACCGAATCTTGGCGAAGCCAATCTGATCGATACGGTCGGGTTCATCTCTGATTTGCCGACTCACCTGGTCGATAGCTTCCGGGCGACTTTGGAAGAGGCCCTGGATGCCGATTTGTTGATTCATGTTCGCGATCGCTCCAGTGATGCCGACGAAGAGCAAAAACAAGACGTCTTAAAAGTCCTGCAGCAACTGTCCGACCTTGCAGGCATGGAATTGCCGCCAATCCTCGAAGCCTGGAACAAGATTGACAGGGTTGGCCCGAGCGTCCGTGACGGATTAGACGCCGAGCGCGAGCGGCTGATCGATCAAATCATAGCCGTGCCGGTTTCTGCTATTACAGGTGAAGGGATCGAAACCCTGCTCGCCGTTATTGAAGGCGTTATTGATCAGGGGCGCGCACGTTTGTGCGCCAGACTGACCAGTAAGGACGGGGCTTTACGCGCCTGGCTGCACGCCAATACGCAAGTCGAGCAGGAATCCTTCGATGACGCTGGCAATGCCGAGCTGCATATCAGTGTCAGCCGCGATGAGTTTGGCCGCATGGCCGGAAAGTTCCCGGATGCCGCGCATCAATTCAGTCGCTTGGATGACCTATAATGACCAAAGACATTCTCTTTCTTTTGCCCCCCGGATTTGAGGACAATGATCGCCGCGAATTCTGCCCGGAATGTGCAGAATTGTGGGGCGTGTTGAACTATTATCCTGCGATCAAAGAAGCGCTGGACATCAGATATGTCGGTATTGCTCACCCGCGCGAGCCAATTTGTGCGCTCTTAGGGGAGGGGCGTTGGAACGCCCCTACGCTGATAATTTCTGAGCCCGATGCGGCGTTGGCTGGTCTGCGAACAGATAACGGCCATGCCCATCTCGGATCTGCGCGCAACATAGCCAAATATTTCGCCAGCAAATTTGGCACCGCCGTGCCGCGCGGGAGCTGATCGATTTATACGGTTAAGCGCCATCCACACCTTGTATCTCTTGGCGAATGGACAAATATGTCAGCGTCTGCCAGTTCTTGGCCAAATTTTTCCGCTTGAAGGTAATTAAATGTTCGATCCGCGCCCGACTGATGTGAACCTGGTCCCAACTGTTATTGAACAAACCAGCCGCGGTGAACGCGCGTTCGATATATTTTCTCGCCTCCTCAAAGAGCGCCTGATTTTCATTACCGGGCCGATTGATGACACGACAGCGTCTCTGGTCTGTGCGCAATTGCTCTTCCTGGAATCGGAAAACCCGAAAAAGGATGTCGGCATCTATCTTAACAGCCCGGGTGGCTATGTAACCGCCGGTCTCGCGATTTACGATACGATGCAATATATTCGTTGCCCGATCTCGACTTTGTGCATTGGTCAGGCGGCCAGCATGGGGTCTTTGCTGCTCGCAGCAGGGGATAAAGGCAGTCGGATCGCCTTGCCGAACTCTCGCGTCATGGTTCATCAACCATCCGGCGGATATCGCGGCGTTGCCTCAGATATTGAACGTCACGCTGAGGAAATCCTCGATCTGAAGAAGCGCTTGAATGATATTTACGTGAAGCATACCGGCCAAGACTATGAAACGATTGAGAAAAAACTCGATCGCGACACGTTCATGACGGCCGAAGATGCGAAAGAGTTTGGAATCGTCGATACGGTTTACGAACGCCGCGAAGAGCTTGGTGAAGATTAATAGGCACTCATCCTGCATTGAGAATGCGAGCTAAGGCTTGCGCCAACCCGTCAGGGTTATAGAGTTACGAGTAGTGTCTGGGATTCGGTCCCAGTAAATCGCATGTTAATCCATGCGTGTCATAGAGGTTGCCCATGGCAAAGCAAAACGGTTCTGGTGGCGATTCGAAG
>JBCCDZ010000037.1:0-15478 GCA_039030525.1 Pseudomonadota bacterium
ACAGAGAATGCGCAATCGGATCACCAATGACACCTAGAAGTTTGGTCATTGGGTCAGGACATTCCTGATTCTGAGATAATCAAGCAAAGGCAAAAGCGGCAGACCAAGAATCGAAAAATAGTCGCCTTCAATTTTCGAAAATAATTGGGCGCCGAGGCCTTCCAATTGATACGCCCCGACTGTGGTCAATAAGGGTGGCCCGCAGGATTGAATGTAGGTCTTAATGAACGCGTCACTCAGCGTACGGACGGTTAAATGGGGTCGCGCGAGGTGGCGCCAGATGGGCACGCCATCTTCTGCAATGACGATGGCTGTTTCCAGCGTGTGCGTTTTGCCGGAGAGCTTCTTTAAGTGTTTGACCGCGCCATCAAGATTGATCGGTTTGTCAAACGCGTCTCCTTCGAGATTGAGCATTTGGTCACCGCCTATGACCAGTCCCTGAACCTGGCTCGAAACTTTCACGGCTTTCATCTCAGCAAGCTGCATCGCTTGATTGCTGACACTCAACCCGTCGCGGCGCATGGATTGTTTCGCAGCGTCTTCGTCAACATTTGGCTGAATGGCTTGCGCCTGCACTCCCGCACCAGCCAGCAAGGATCGTCGGCTGGCACTGCCGGACGCCAGAATAATATTCACCATCAGACAAAGCCTCGCCGTTCATTCAACTTGTTTAAAATTGCTGCTGCCGTTTCTTCCACGCTACGCCGCGAGACATCAATCACTGGCCATTTGTTGCGCTGGAACAGACGACTCGCTTCTGTCACTTCAGCGCGTACAGCTTCTTCATTGACGTAATCGGTCTTGGAATTCTCATTCAATGAAACGAGGCGCTGGCTACGAATTTGCAGCAATCTTTCGACTCCGATTTTCAGCCCGACAACCATTGGGTGTTTTAGCTCTTCAACCAAGGTCGGCAATGGGATGCCGGGCACCAATGGAATATTGCCAGCCTTCACGCCGCGATTGGCGAGATAGACACATGTCGGTGTTTTCGATGTCCGACTGACGCCGAGCAGAACGACGTCTGCATCCGCCAGACCCTGAACATTCTGACCATCATCATGGTTCAAGGCGAAGTCGATCGCGGATATGCGTTTGAAATATTCCTCGTTCAAAGCATGCTGACTGGCAATCTTCTCACTCGCCGGAATACCCAGGTGACGCGACAACATATGAATGGAGGGATCGAGGACCGGCAATGTCTGAATCCCGCGTTGGCGGCAGAATTGCTCCAGCTTGCGGCGCAAATTGTCATCCGAAATCGTGTACCAGACAACACCTGGCGCCGCTTCAATCTCGTCCATGACCCGGTCGAGCTGACGCTCAGATCGGACAAGATAGTAATTATGTTCCAGCGGAATGGTCCGGTCGAACTGAGCTGCTGCCGCGCGCATCACCGCGTTCAGCGTTTCGCCAGTCGAGTCAGAGACCAAGTGGACATTAAAGTAGATTGCGAGACGCATAGCGAGCCTGATTTTCCTTATTCATGCTGTGCCGGAGCAAACAGAATTCGACAAGCCCTGTGGATGCATTGTGGAATTGTCATAAACGCCCCAAATCTGACTCCGAATCGCACAATTGAACGAATCTGACTCTGACAGTTGATAACATGTTCCAATCCTTCGTCCAAACCCTCTATTAACGAATTATTTACCTGAAAATCAAATAGTTAACAGATGGTAAATAGCGAGCGAAACTGGGGACAAGCTGTGGACAGGAGCGGGACAAATTCACTCAGGTGAGGTTTTCCACGAGACTCCCGCCTTAATAATGATAAGGCCTCTTCGATTGATTTTTTGGGTTAGATTTTCTTTATGGCCGATCTCAACACGTCGCGTTTTCTGAACGTCCTTTCTGGTACCCCCTCGTCTCCTGTTCCCATCTGGATGATGCGACAAGCGGGTAGACACTTGCCTGAATATCTTGAGCTCAGATCACGGGCCAAGGATTTTCTCGACTTTTGCTACTCCCCATCCATGGCAGCCGAAGCGACGCTACAACCCATTCGGCGCTATGATATGGACGCGGCTATCCTGTTCGCAGATATTCTTCTCATCCTCGATGCGATCGGGCTAGATGTGCGGTTCGAGAAAGGTGTGGGTCCTATCGTCGAAACCGTGGAAAGCGAAAGTGATCTTCGACGGACGCCGATCGAAACTGCGGTGCAAAGACTGTCGCCGGTTTATGAAACCGTTGAACGGGTAAGATCGGGACTTGATGATAGCAAAGCGCTGATCGGGTTTTGCGGTGCGCCCTGGACGGTTGCCCTTTATGCGATTGAAGGACGCGGCGGGACAGATAAGAGCATGGCACGCAGCTGGGCTTACACAAATCCAGACTTGTTGGAAAAACTTCTCAACCTGTTGATTGAAGCATCAGCTCAATATCTGGCTGAGCAAGTCAAAGCTGGGGCGGACGCATTGATGATTTTCGAATCCTGGGCCGAGGGATTGCCATCGGATCTGTTCCAGTCGCTGGTGATTGACCCGAATGCTGCCTTGATCACTCGACTTCGCGAGATGGGCGTGGAGGTTCCGATTATCGGTTTTCCGCGAGGCGCTGCGACCATGCTTGGATCCTATACAAGCCAGGTCGCCGTCAATGGCGTAGGTTTGGACACAGCGGTAAACCCTGACTCTGTGTTGAATTCCGTGCCACAAAACATGGCGGTTCAGGGTCATCTTGATCCCTTGCTCCTGATTGCTGGCGGTGAGGCCATGGACAAGCGCGTGCGTGAAATTCTCGCGGCATATCAAGGCCGGCCGCATATTTTCAATCTCGGTCATGGCGTCAGACCAGAAACCCCGATCCCGCATGTCGAACGGGTGGTCGAACTCGTTCGGACGGAGGGCGCATGATGTCGCTCTATCTTTGGGTCAAAGCGCTGCACATTATTTTCGTCATCGCCTTGATGGCCGGATTGCTGATTTATCCGCGATACAAATTGCATCAATTGAAGGCGGAGCCTGGCGACAAATTGTTTGATACGATGCAGGACGCATCTGGCCGTCTGCGCAAGATTATTCTCAATCCATCTTTGATCCTGGTTTGGGTCCTCGGCTTGACCATGTTGTATCTCAACCCTTCACTGCTTAGCCAAGGATGGACGCATACCAAGCTTTTATTGGTGCTGATCCTGAGCGGGCTGCATGGCTATTTCATCTCGATCGGTAAAAAGATTGACCGCGGGGATGTGGCGCCAAGCGCGAAGACTTTAAAAATGCTCAATGAAGTCCCATTTCTGATTATGATCGGCGTGGTCTTGTTGGCGGTTCTCAAACCTTTCTAAGCCTACACACGCCCCCTTGACCGAAGGACAGGCTTTGCGCATATGGACGTGAAGTCGCCGTCCGGCGCGCGGACCATTCTGTCCCATACTTTCCCAAACCTATATTCTGGATACCGGCACACTATGCCTGACACTGCACCTGAAATTGATCTTCCATCTCAAGTTTATCTGCGTGAGTTGAAAGCCAAATCACCGACCGATCTTTTGGCTTATGCCGAAATGCTCGAGGTTGAAAATGCATCCTCCTTGCGGACCCAGGACATGTTGTTCGCCATTCTGAAAGAACTGGCAGAACAGGAAGTTGAAATTATTGGCCGCGGTGTGGTCGAGGTGCTGCAAGATGGCTTCGGCTTCCTGCGTTCACCAGAATCCAATTATCTTGCTGGACCGGACGATATCTATGTCAGTCCGAAAGTTCTCAAGAAGGCGGGCCTGAAAACCGGCGATACAATTGAAGGTCCGATTGCAGAGCCGGGTGAAAATGAACGCTACTTTGCGCTGACCGATGTCTCGTCGATCAATTTCGAGGATCCGGAAAAAGCGCGCCAGAAAGTTCACTTCGACAATCTGACCCCGCTTTATCCAGAAGAGCGCCTTCTCATGGAAGGCCAGGATCCAACCAAAAAGGATCGTTCTGGCCGCGTCATTGACATTGTCTCGCCGATCGGAAAAGGCCAACGGGCTTTGATCGTCGCGCCGCCCCGGACTGGTAAAACGGTCCTGTTGCAGAACATCGCCGCGTCGATCGAAGAGAACCATCCGGAATGCTATCTCCTGGTTCTGCTGATTGATGAGCGTCCGGAAGAAGTCACCGATATGAAACGTTCGGTGAAAGGCGAAGTGATTTCGTCGACCTTTGATGAGCCCGCTTCACGCCACGTGGCGGTCGCCGAAATGGTGATCGAAAAGGCCAAACGCCTGGTCGAGCATGGCCGCGATGTGGTTATACTTCTCGACTCGATTACACGTCTTGGTCGCGCTTATAATACAACCGTGCCGAGTTCCGGTAAGGTCCTGACCGGCGGTGTGGATGCCAATGCGCTGCAACGCCCGAAACGCTTTTTTGGGGCCGCGCGGAATGTTGAAGACGGTGGTTCATTGACGATTGTTGCCACGGCTTTGATTGATACCGGCTCACGTATGGACGAAGTCATCTTCGAGGAATTCAAAGGCACGGGTAACTCGGAAATTGTTCTTGATCGGAAAGTGGCGGACAAGCGCACCTTCCCAGCAATCGACATCATGAAGTCCGGGACACGGAAAGAAGAGCTGATCACCGAAAAGGTTCAGCTCCAGAAAATCTATGTCCTACGCCGGATCCTGAATCCGATGGGCACATCCGATGCGATCGACTTCTTGTTGGATAAACTCAAGCAGACGAAGAATAATGATGAATTCTTCGAGGCTATGAAAAACTAATCATGGCGCTTCGCCGGGACACAATTTGTGCTCTGGCCAGCGGTCCTCCGCCTGCGGCGATTGCGACTTTGCGAGTCTCAGGGCCGGGGGTTCGTGCGCTTATTTCAACGCGCCTTTCGATCACCGAGCTCAAGCCAAGACACGCATCGTTGGTCGATCTTTATAGCGCGTCACGTGACATTATTGATTCCGGATTGGCGATCTTCATGCCAGGCCCGGCGAGTTATACCGGCGAGGATACGCTAGAGATTTCCTTGCATGGCGGCCGCATCATTACAGAGCTGGCTCTGAAGTCGATCATGGCGGCCGGGGTGAGACTGGCAGAACCGGGCGAATTCACCCGCCGCGCGTTTGAAGCCGGGAAGCTGGATCTGACTCGCGCCGAAGCCGTCGCCGATCTTATCGATGCTGAAAGCGAAGCCCAATTGGCGCAGGCTTTGAAGCAAATGGATGGCGCGCTCGAAACCCTGTATGAAGGATGGCGGACAGATCTCACCACATGCCTGTCGCTTCTCGAAGCCAGTATCGATTTCCCGGACGAGGAAGATGCACCGCAACGCGTGGATGCTCCCGTCCGTGTGGCCCTGACCGGTCTTCAAGCCAATCTTCAAAAGGCCTTAGAGCAAGGCAACGTCACCGAGCGCATTCGCGATGGATTTAAAATTGCCATCCTGGGCAAGCCCAATGCCGGCAAATCGACCTTGCTCAATCAATTGGCCAAGCGCGATGCCGCCATTGTAACAGACATACCCGGCACGACCCGCGATATTATCGAAGTCCGACTGACCTTGGGCGGGTATCTGGTCTGGATTTCAGATACAGCCGGGTTGCGTGAGACGGCTGATATTGTTGAAGCGGAAGGGGTCCGGCGTGCGATGAAGGTGGCGGAAGAGGCGGATCTTCGGCTCTGGCTGTATGACAGTCAGGAAGCGTTTGAGTCTGACCATTTACAGCCGGGAGATTTCATTGTTGCGAACAAGTGCGACTTGGGTCGACCGGAAAATGTTTCACGTGAAACATTCAGAATCACCGCGAAAACGGGAGAAGGCGTTGCGGCGCTCGAATCAGAAATCATCGATCGATTGTCATCTCTGACGCAGAATGCTGGCGCGCCAATGATTACGCGCGCGCGTCACCGCCAGGGCATTGAGCGGGCTTTGGCGTATTTGAATCAGGCGAGGGATCATCTCGAATCGCAAATGGGTGCGGAATTTGTGGCCGAGGATGTCCGTCGCGCGAGCCGTGAACTCGGCACGCTGACCGGGCATATCGATCCGGAAACAGTGCTTGGCGCTGTTTTTTCTTCCTTTTGCATCGGCAAATAGTCTGTTTCTCCGGCGCCGAGTATTATATGCCCTCTCCGAGCAGAGGCATCTTGGTATGAGCGATCGATTGGAATTTGATGTAATTGTTGTCGGCGGCGGCCATGCCGGATGCGAAGCGGCATCGGCATCGGCGCGGACGGGCGCGCGGACAGCTTTGATCACTCACAAGATCGAGACGATTGGCGAAATGTCTTGCAACCCCGCCATTGGTGGATTGGGCAAAGGGCATTTGGTGCGTGAGATTGATGCCCTCGACGGATTGATGGCGCGGGTGGCCGACCGGTCCGGCATCCAGTTTCGCATGCTTAATCGGTCAAAAGGCCCAGCGGTTTGGGGACCGCGGGCGCAGATAGACCGCCGCTTGTATCGTGAAGCAATGCAGAGCGAGATACTGAACCATGTAAACCTGACCGTGATCGCCGACGGTGTCGAAGATTTGATGATTGAAGCAGATGCGGTGGCAGGCGTGATCGGCGAGTCAGGAAAGCCCTATCGCGCGGCTGCAATTGTCATCACGACCGGGACATTCCTGAAGGGTCTCATACATCGCGGCGCCGAGCGCGTCGCCGCCGGCCGGGTGGGAGAGAAACCCGCCATTGGTTTGGCTGACCGTCTATATGATCTCGATTTGCCGATTGGGCGCCTGAAGACCGGGACGCCGGCGCGCCTGAATGGGGAGACGATTGATTGGGATCGTTTGGAAATGCAGCCCGCGGACGAGCGGCCAATTCCATTCTCTTATCTCACAGACGAGATCGAAGTGCCGCAAATTGCTTGCGGCATCACCTTCACCAATCGTGCCGCGCACGAAATTGTTGCCGACAATCTCAAGCAATCCGCGGTCTATTCCGGCGCGATTGCGGGACGCGGCCCACGCTATTGTCCGGCGATCGAAGACAAGATCTATCGCTTTCCGGAGAAAACGCGGCACCAGATCTTCCTGGAACCTGAAGGCCTGGACGATGCGACGGTCTATCCAAATGGTATTTCGACATCGCTTCCGTGTGAGGTTCAGGATGCGTTTGTGCGCAAGATTGTAGGATTGGAATCGGTTGAGATCCTGGAATACGGATATGCCATCGAATATGATTATGTCGATCCACGCGCCCTCGACGTTGGGCTTCAAGTCAAAGCCCTAAGCGGATTGTTCCTGGCCGGGCAGATCAATGGAACGACGGGATATGAAGAAGCGGGCGCTCAGGGTCTGGTTGCGGGTTTGAACGCGGCGCGATCGGTTAGAGGCGAAGATCACGCGACATTTGACCGGGCCGAAGCCTATATCGGGGTTTTGATTGATGATTTGATCACGCGCGGTGTCACCGAGCCGTATCGCATGTTCACGTCACGGGCCGAGTATCGTCTTTCTTTGCGGTCTGACAATGCGGATCAAAGACTCACTGAGCGCGGCATCGACCTCGGTCTGGTCGGATCTGCGCGGGCCGAGATGTTTCACGTGAAACAATCGGCACTACAATCGGGTCGTGATCTGATGCAGACATTGCAAATGACGCCGAACGAGGCGCAGCATCATGGATGGAAGGTCAACCAGGACGGCCAACGCCGAAGCGCCTGGGAGTTTCTGGCTTATCCAACCATAGGGATGGCGGATGTGGAAAAAGCATTTCCTGAAATCGGCGCATTGAGCGTCGGCATCAAAGAGCAACTCGAAATCGAAGCCATGTATGCTGGATACATTGAACGCCAAAAGGAAGATGTCGCTGCTTTGCGCCGAGAAGAGTCTTTGGTGCTCCCGTCTGATCTGGATTATTCCGGCGTCGGAGGGCTGACGAATGAAGTACGCGCAAAACTGGAAACGGTCCGACCGGCCACGCTCGGTCAGGCCGCCCGGATCGAAGGTATGACTCCCGGGGCGCTCACGGCCTTACTTGCATTTGTGCGGCGACGTCCGGATCGAAAGAAAGCGAATGCCTGACCAAGACGGGTTCGGGCCGCAAGACCTCACCAATGTTTCACGTGAAACACTCGATCGCCTTGAATTGATTGTTGCTGAACTTGATGCCTGGCGGAGTAAAATCAATCTGATTGGACCGTCTGAGTTTCGCCAGGTCTGGCGCCGGCATGTCTGGGACTCGTGGCAATTGTTCGAGCATATGCCCGAAGGCTCTATTGTCGATCTGGGGTCCGGGTCTGGATTTCCGGCTCTGGTCCTCGCCGCGGGATTCGCGTCTGAGGAGTCCCATATGACGATGATTGAGAGTGTCGGGAAAAAGTGCGCTTTTCTGCGCGCCGCGGTCGAATCAGCGAAATTGCAGGCCCGGGTCATTCAAGGCCGCGTCGAGGCGATTAACCCTGTCGAAGCCCAGTGTGTCACGGCGCGCGCCTTTGCGCCTCTGCCGAAACTTTTGGAATTCGCCGCCCCTTGGCTAGAAAAAGGCGCTTATGGGGTTTTCCCCAAAGGCCGACGCTGGCAAGAAGAATTGACGTCCGCTCAGGAATCCTGGAAATTCGCTTACGAAGCGATTCCCTCGAAAACTGGGGATGGGGCTATTTTGAAGATTTCGGAGGTTTCACGTGTCGAATCCTAATACGCGCATTCTTGCAATTGCCAACCAAAAGGGTGGCGTCGGCAAGACCACTACCTCGATCAATCTCGGGACCGCCCTTGCGGCGGTCGGGCGAAAAGTCCTGGTCATCGATTTTGATGCCCAGGGTAATGCTTCGACCGGACTTGGTATTACCCGGCCAGAACGCCAGCTGACCACGTATGACGTGGTCGTACATAATGAATTTCTCGGCGACGCCGTTCTGAGCACTTTGGTGCCGCGTCTGGATATCGTTCCGGGTGACGAAAACTTGGCGGGTGTTGAAACCGAATTGTCGAGCGACCCGCATCGCTCTTATCGCTTGCGCAATGCATTGCGCAATTATGTTGACGAGGCGGCTCGGCGGGGACTGACAGAGTATGATTATATTCTGATCGATTGCCCGCCCTCTTTGTCCTCGCTCACAATCAATGCCATGACCGCATCCGATTCCTTATTGGTTCCATTACAATGCGAATTCCTGGCGCTCGAGGGTTTGAGCCAGCTTTTGAAGACCGTCGAATTGGTGCGCTCGGGTTTGAATCCCGATCTTGATATTCAGGGTGTCGTCCTGACCATGTATGATCGTCGCAACAATCTGTCTGACCAGGTCGCCGACGAAGTGCGGTCTGTGCTCGGCGCGAAAGTCTATAATACGGTTATTCCGAGAAACGTTCGTCTTTCGGAAGCGCCAAGTTTCGGCAAGCCGGCTTTGTTGTATGATTATCGTTGCCCGGGCAGCGAAGCCTATATTCGTCTGGCGTCGGAAATGTTGCAGCGCGAACGAGCGCTTCGGGGGTAGGCATGGCGCCAGATCCATCTCGGGGAAAACAGAATCGTCTGGGCAAAGGCCTGTCGGCGCTGATCGGAGAAGTCGAAGGCGTTGGTCTTGCGCCACCGAGCGAAAGCGCGCCGAGTTCAGATGCGCCTGCTACATCGGTATCAGAATTCGCTGTTTCAGACATTCGTCCGAATCCAGCCCAGCCGCGTCGCACTTTTTCTGAGGCCGAGCTCGAAGAGCTTGCCAATTCGATCGAGCAACGCGGGGTCTTGCAGCCGATCCTGCTGCGGCCTGATCCCGATGCGCCGAACCAGTATCAAATTGTCGCGGGTGAGAGACGCTGGCGGGCCGCTCAACGCGCCGGATTGAAAACCATCCCGGCGGTCGTCCGGGATATGGATGAGTTGCAGCTTCTGGAAGTCGGCATCATCGAGAATGTTCAACGTGAAGATCTCAACCCGATCGAAGAGGCCGAAGCCTATGGGGCGCTGATCAAACGATTTGGTCGGACGCAAGAGAACCTGGCGGAAAGCGTCGGCAAGTCGCGGGCGCATATTGCCAATACGATGCGGCTTCTAAATCTGGGCGAAAGTGCCCGCGAGCATCTGCGTCAGGGTCGGATTTCTGCCGGACATGCCCGCGCCGCTTTAGGGGCGCCCGATCCGGACCCGGTCGTCGATATGGCGGTCGCCAAAGGCATGTCGGTGCGCGATGTTGAGGCTCTGGTCAAACGCCTGAAAGATGGCAGCGCGCTTGACGTGGTGGCGAAAAAGGTCGCGCAGTCCGATAAGGATGTCGACACCGAAGCGCTCGAAAGCGACCTTGCCAGGGTGCTTGGACTGAAGGTCGACATTCGCCAGGGCGGCAAAGGCGGCGAGCTGCGCATTAAATATGGCGATCTCGAGCAACTTGATGAGCTGTGTCGAAAATTGACCGCAAAACGCAAGTAATTCCTTGTAATATATAAATAAATTACGATTCCGGCGATTGTCCACTATTTCGCCGAGCGGTTTGTATTCCGCAACGGCACGATGCTAGCGTAGGGACGCTTCGCAATATGGCGTGGCTTGATTGAGAGATTGCCATGGCTGATACGAGTTTCGATTCCCGGGCTAAACTAGAGCGCCCGACCATGAGCTATCGCGCGCCGACTTATGCTGGCTACCTCGAACGCGGCGATCACATACAACCGGCCAGCGAATTGGATATCGCGACTCTGGATCTGGCGGATGTTGAGATCTGGCGACAGAATAAAATGTGGGATCGCTTCGAGCGCTTACGCAACGAAGATCCCATTCATTATACGCCTGACAGCCTGTTTGGGCCGTATTGGTCGATCACGCGATACAAGGATGTGATGGCGATCGATACCGATCATCAGCGCTTCTCGTCAGATGCTGAACAAGGCGGCATCACCTTGTCTAATATGACTCAAAGCATTGTCGGGCGCAGCTTTATCACTGCCGACGAGCCGGAGCATTCGATACAAAGAAAAACGGCGCAACCTGCCGTGGCGCCGACGGCCTTACGCGATTATGAGCCGTTGATCCGCAAACGCACGCAAGTGGTTCTGGATGATTTGCCGATCGGTGAGCCGTTCGATTGGGTCAATTCCGTCTCGATTGAATTGACGGCGATGATGCTCGCAACCCTGTTCAACTATCCGCAAGAGCGGCGGCGGGAGTTGACCCGCTGGTCTGACGTGACGACAAATCCGACCGATCCAGACATATGTCCGGGAGGGATGGAACAATGGCGAGGTGAACTCACGCAATGCGGGCAGGTGTTTTGGGAGATTTTCCAAAATCGCAAAAATGCAGAGCCCGCTGGCGATCTCATGAGCTTGCTCGCGCATGGCAAAGACACGCGTGACATGACCCCGATTGATATGTTGGGCAATGTCATTCTGCTGATTGTCGGCGGTAATGACACGACCCGCAACTCCATGTCTGGCGGAGTTTATGGGCTCAACAAGTTCCCCGACCAATATGCCAAGCTGAAAGCAAATCGAGACCTGATCCCGAACATGGTGTCAGAAATTATCCGGTGGCAGACGCCGTTGGCATACATGCGGCGCACCGCGCTCGAGGATGTCGAAATGCATGGCAAGACAATCCGCAAAGGCGACAAGGTTGCGATGTGGTATGTCTCGGCCAATCGCGACGAGACGTTTTGGGACGAAGATCCAAACCGGCTGATCATTGACCGCAAACAGGCGCGCAATCATACGTCTTTCGGGTTTGGCATTCATCGCTGTGTCGGCAATCGGCTGGCGGAACTGCAATTGCGAATCCTCTGGGAAGAAATTCTCGAGCGGTTTGAGCACGTCGAAGTGCTGGATGAGCCAAGTCGAACGTCCAGTGCTTTTGTCAAAGGTTACACATGGTTGCCGGTTGTCCTGCATCCAAAGGGGTGAGGATTATGATCAAACAAACTGGCAAAATGGCGAATCTGAGCGCTGCGGTTTTGAGTCTGGCGGCGGCGGCATGCGTCACACCAAGCGCGCCACCCGAAGTGGCCTTGGCTGAAATTCATCAATCCGCGATCGTCATTGATGCGCATGCCGATATTGTTTTAGCTGAAACATCGCCGCTTTACCTCGGCCAGGATGGGCGGTCAAAAGCCAGTACCGATAAGCTTCAGGCCGGCGCCTTTGACGCTGTTATGATGAGTGTTGCAGCGGGTCCGAAACCGCGGACCGAAGCAGGCCGCGCGGCCGCTGCTTCAGAGGCGCAAGCCAAACTCGCCGCCATCGAAACAAGGGTTGAGCAATCCCCTGAGCTCGTTTTAGCGACCACATCTGAACAGGTTCGCGCCAATAGCGATGCTGGGCGTATTTCCATTCTCCTGGGCTTTCAAAATGCGCAATCTCTTGAAGGGGACCTTACCCGTTTGGATGATTATTTCGCGTCCGGCGTGCGGGTTTTTGCGCTGACGCATATGGGGCATAATGATTATGCCGACTCGTCTCGCCCGATGTTTGATGGTGACTCCGGAACCTATGAGGTGACGGAAGAACATGGCGGATTGTCGCCGCTCGGACTGGACGCCGTAAAGCGGATTGATGCTTTGGGCGGCATTATCGATGTCTCACAAATGTCGAAAGCGGCAACGCTGCAAGCCATCGACGCTGCGGAGACTCCGGTGCTTGCAACCCATTCCAATATCAAGGCCTTGTCGGATGTCACCCGAAACCTTTCCGATGAAGAAATCGACCGGATCGGCGAAACCGGCGGCGTGATTCATATCGCAGCCTTCAGCGCGTATCTGGTCGATCTTTCCGATCCCGTTCTGGCGGCCAAAATTAGGGCGGTGCGCCGCGGTGCCGGTCTGCCGGAAACCTATTCCTATCCTTACGAGCTTTATTGGGAGCTTGATGACGACGCAGCGAAGCTGGACTTTTTGACCCGGATGCGTGCGCTGGTTGGGCAGGAAGATGTCAGCCGGATGATCGATCATATCGACTATGTCGTGACGCGGATCGGGATCGACCATGTTGGTATTGGCACAGACTTCAATCATGGCGGCGGCATTGTCGGATTCACTGAGGCTGACTCGGCGATGGCGGTCACGGCAGAATTGCTGGCGCGAGGGTATTCCGCAGACGACATCAAAAAGATCTGGGGTGAGAATTTCCTGCGCGTTCTCGATCGAGCGGCGGCGCGCTAAACACCCGGCGCTCGGCGCCACCTCACTCTATTTGCCAAGGTACTTTGCGCGTGGCCTGATCATTTTTCCGCTGCGGGATTGTTCCAGGGCATGTGCAATCCAGCCCACCATTCGACCAGACGCAAAAATCAGGAACGGGGCGTCATCAGGCAAATCAAGTTTCAGGCAAAGCGCAGCGAGTGCCATATCAATATTGGCGGGATTCCCGCTGAGCCGTTCTGCTGTTTTGATCGCGCGCCTGAGATCTGAGTCTGGTTTGATCCACTTTAGCAATGCCCTGGCCCGCGGGTCTCCTTTTGGATAAAGCGCGTGCCCCACCGCGGGAACAATCCCAAAACGCGATTTGATTTGCGTTTCTGTCATCGGGGCCGTGCCGACAATGTGATGCTTCAGAAAGTCCAACGCTTTGGCAGACGCTTCCCCATGGCGCGGACCGGTTAGAGTTGCGTATCCTGTCAACGCGCACGCGGCCAAAGACGCCCCGGTGGATGCGGCGACGCGGGTCGCAAAAGATGACGGATTAAGCTCATGATCGGCGATCAGCACCAGGGTCCGGCGCAACAGGTCGGCGCCGTTCGGGTCCAGTTTCCATGACCGCGCCAGCCTTTGATGGAACAGGCCACGTCCTGGTTTTCCGGAAATGGCATTGGAGAAGCCGAGCAGTAATTCCGCGCCCATGGCGGCAATATCGGCCCCGGGATAGATCTTGGTGTCTTCTGTTGCGGCCTGTTCTGCCAGATAGTTGAAGGCCCTCGCCTTCCCGGTATCGCCATGAATGATTGATATATTTGCGGTCGCGGGCGATAGCGACTCACATTGCCAAAGCAGCGCCGCAGCCTCTTCCAGCGTCGCGTGTTCAGCAAGCTTCACCGCATCGACGCCGCGATAGATAAGGCGCCCATTTCGCACGGTAGTGATTTCTGTTTCCATGACCGGATCGCCCCAGGCAATCGCGGCGGAGGCAATGTCCGATCGTGATCGCCCGCGTCGACGGCGCTTGACCAGGGCATCAATGTCAGCCTCTGAATACAGGCTGGCGCGTGGATCATCCGGATGCGTTTGGGCGGCAATTTGCCCGCGGCTGACATAGGCATATAGCGTCTGCGCCTTGACGCCGAGCTTATGCAAAGCCGCTTTTCGGTCTAACCAAGCCATATGTTGATTATGTTGATCAAGATTGACCTTGTCCAGATGCTTTCCGACATTGAGGCAAAACAGACAGGAGAAGACCGATGGATTCAGGACTGGAAAATGTCGTTGCGGCCGAGACCGCGCTATCAGATGTCAAAGGCGATATTGGTGAGCTGATCATCAAGGGCTGGTATGTCGAGAAACTCGCCGCCTCGATGGCCTATGAAGATGTCGCGCACCTGTTGTGGCAATCCGCATTTGAAGCGCTGCCATCGGCACAAGCGCTCGGCGAGAAGCTGGGGGCGGCGCGCGTGCGCGCGTTTCAATCGCTTCCGAATGCCACCGCCGATGCGGACATTATTCGCTATTTGCGACTGGGATGGGCGCAAGAGCAGGATGACGAATCTCTGGACACAGCCATTGCGCTCGCCGCTGGTGGGCTGGTCTATACAGCCGCCGCCATTCGCCAGGCGGCCGGACAGAAACCCATCGCGCCAGATGCTCAGCTATCGTCCTCGGCTGACTTTTTGCGCATGATTTCGGGCAATGCCCCGCAAGCGCATACGGCAAGAGCTTTGGATTCTTATCTCGTGACGATTTGCGATCACGGCCTCAACGCGTCCACCTTTGCCGCGCGCGTTGTATCGTCCACGCGCGCCGGACTGACTTCCGCGGTGCTGGGCGGATTATCGGCCTTGAAAGGACCTCTGCATGGCGGCGCGCCCGGACCGGTTCTCGATATGCTGGACGCGATTGGCGACGAGGCAAATGCCGAAGCGTGGATTGATCAGGCCCTTGCGCGCGGCGACCGGCTCATGGGGTTCGGCCACCGCGTCTATCGCGCGCGCGACCCCCGCGCGGATGCCTTGAAAGCTGCCGCCCGGCGCTTGCCAGGAACGGCGGGTCGGATTGCGTTTGCGGAACATATTGAACGCGAAGTCCTGGGCAGGCTCCGTATGAAATACCCGGACCGCGCCCTCGAAACCAATGTCGAATTCTACACAGCGATCTTGCTCGAAGCCTTGGATATTCCGCGCCAGGCTTTCACCGCCGTGTTCGCTTGCGGCCGCGTGCTCGGCTGGATCGCGCATGCCCGCGAGCAGATTTCAGAAGGCCGCATTGTCCGCCCGAAATCAATCTATCGAGGGCCGATGCCGGAGCTCGTAGAAGCCTGATTTAGAGGAAAGTTGGAGCGGGTACACGGAATCGAACCGAGCTCAACAGCTTGGAAGGCTGCCGCATTACCACTATGCTATACCCGCTCAGGGTCGCAGCTTCCATAGCATGGAATGTGTAAGTGGTGGAGGGGACTGGATTCGAA
>JBCCDZ010000038.1:0-15342 GCA_039030525.1 Pseudomonadota bacterium
CCAGCATAGGAACCCCATACTGCTTTAAAAGAGAAAGATGGAGAATCAGTCCCACACCAGGTGGAACAAAAAATAAGGCCAGGTATCTGGTAAGACTATCGGAAGCAGGCCGATTTCAGAACTCCCCAATAGAGACAGTTTCTGCTTCAGCCCATGCGGTGCCAGCGCGGTTTATGAACGCGATTTGTTTTTAGAGATAGGCGGGTTTGATGAACGCTTCTTCTGCTATTGCGAAGATGTGGACCTCGGTATGCGTTTGCAGCTCAGCAATGAGAAATGTGTTTTTCTACCGGACGCCCTGATCCACCATAAAGGCAGTGCGACCAGCGGACGATATAGCCGTTTCACAATGTATCACGGGTTTCGAAATCGCACTTGGGCTTATTTGAAGAACATGCCGCTCTCGGTGCTAGTACTCACATTCCCCGGGCACCTTGCGCTGATGCTCTATATCTATCTGCGCAATATGGGGCACGCCGATCTGCACGGAATGCGCAACGGCATGTGGGATGGTTTGAAAGATGGCTGGGCTTTGCGTCGGCAAAGTGAGTACACCGTGAAACCAACGCTAAGAACGACTTGGAACCTAATCCGGTCCATGGCCTGGAATCCGGTTCGCTTATCTCGGCGCGGTGTCCATGTTTGGGATTTGCGAACCGCTTAATCCAGCTTCCAAACGCGTTTGTGAAATTTCCAGGCTGAAGACACGATCGTGTCCATATCGGAATATTCGGGGACCCAACCCAGCACAGATTTCGATTTTGATGTGTCTGCATAAAGCGCAATCGCATCGCCTGCGCGTCGCGGTCCGATCTCGACCGGGACAGGCTTTCCGACCGCGCGTTCCACGGCGTCCAGCACCTGTTTAACTGTGAACCCGTTGCCGGTGCCGAGATTGAGTTGCAGGCTCTCACCGGTCTTGTCGATGTGTTCGGCGGCTAGAATATGCGCTGAAACCAAGTCGGCGATATGAATATAATCGCGAACACAAGTACCATCGGGAGTGGGGTAATCATCACCGAAGAGTTTCATGCCTTGGCCAATCCCCGCGGCGGCTTTGATCGCGTTCGGGATGAGATGCGTTTCCGGATCATGTTCCTCACCAACTTCACCGTCCAGGTCGGCACCTGCGGCGTTGAAATAGCGAAGTGCCGCATAGCGCAGGCCCTCTGCCCGCGACATGTCTTCGAGAATGGTTTCGACCATCAGTTTCGACCGGCCGTAAACACTGACGGGTCGTTTTGGCATGTCTTCCACCAGGGGTAGGCTTTCCGGATCGCCATAAATGGCGCAGGTCGATGAGAAAATAAAATTCTGCAAGCCAAGATCGAGCATCGCCCGAATGACATTCAACGTTCCGGCGACATTATTCTCATAAAAAGCACCAGGCGCTTTTTCGCCTTCGCCAACCTCAATATTGGCAGCAAAGTGCATGACGGCATCGGGGCGGGTCGTTTTGAGCGCCGCACGGATTTCATCTTCGTTGCGGATATCACCTTCAATCAACTCTCCCCATTTCACTGCGTGGCGATGGCCGCTGGAGAAATTGTCGAAGACCACCGGCTCCCGCCCGCTCATCTTGATCGCTTTGCACGCATTTGCGCCGATATAGCCAGCGCCGCCAATCACGAGAATCTTGTTGATCACGTCACGGTCCCTTTGATTGTCCCAACCTGGGCTGTGTTTGCCCCAGACTTTCGATACACTCAAGGATTAGACCAGTTTTTGGCGCAAATTAGTCGCGCTTTTTGCCGTCATGGTCGGACCGTTCGTGCGTCTGAGACAGATGGTCCGTCGCTTTTTCAGCTTTCGTGCGACCGTGTTTGATTCGGTTTTCTTGCGCGCGCTGTTCTTTCTCAGCGCGCGCTTTGGCTTTGCGAAACTTGTTGAGATTGATGGGCTCAGCCAAGCCTAGTCTCCGCGATGGGCGTTACGCCATTGCTCCATGGCGAGCGAGATCGCAAACGTTTCGCGATATTTCGGGCTTGAGGCCGGCCGCGGGGCTTTTGCTGATGTCAGGGCCATGATCTCGGCCAGCTTATTGTGCGCGGCGCCAGACTGGCCAGCGCCAATATAGGCGTGCAATTCAACCAGCGCGCTCGACAATGGGTCATTGGCGCGAATGACAAAATAGGGTTCGTCTTCGGCAAGGCGGGGCATGACATCGAATTCGGATGGATTGGCTTTCGAGCCGACAGGGGCAGTGTTCATCGCAACAGGGCTTTCTTGTTCTAACAGGGCAGACTCTACAGAGATTTGACTGATTCGGAACTAGCTCGGCCCGATCATCTTCTCCGGCCGCACAATCGCGTCGAAATCTTCAGCTGGAATGCCGTCAGCAATCGCCTCCTCGCGCAAGGTGGTGCCATTCTTGTGCGCGGTTTTGGCGATCTTGGCGGCGCGGTCATAACCGTATTTCTCTTTCAGCGGTGTCACCAGCATCAGCGAATTTTCCAGGCCTTTCTGGATATTGTCGAGGCGTGGTTCGATCCCGACGACACAGTTCTCGGTGAAGGAGACAGCTGCGTCCGCCAACAGACGGATGGATTGCAGCAAATTGTAACTCATCATTGGATTGAAGACGTTAAGCTCGAAATGCCCCTGGCTGCCGGCAAAACCGATGGCGGCATTGTTGCCGTGAATGTGCGCGCATACCTGGGTCATGGCTTCGCATTGTGTAGGATTGACCTTGCCGGGCATGATAGATGAGCCTGGCTCGTTTTCTGGCAATGCCAGCTCACCAAGACCGGATCGAGGGCCCGAGCCAAGGAATCGGATATCATTGGCAATCTTGAAGCAGGACATGGCCGCCGTGGTGATGGCCCCATGTGCAAACACCATAGCGTCATGAGCAGACAGCGCTTCAAACTTGTTTGGCGCCGTGACGAAATTCAGACCCGTTATCTGCGCGATCTTTTCCGCCACACCTTCCGCGAATCCGAGCGGTGTTGATAGTCCTGTGCCCACGGCTGTGCCGCCCTGGGCAAGTTCCAGCAACGCGGGCAGCGATTGTTCAATCCGTTTGATGCCCATTTCGACCATTTTGGTGTAGCCAGAGAATTCCTGGCCCAACGTCACCGGTGTCGCGTCTTGTGTATGCGTGCGCCCGATCTTGATAATGTCGGTCCAGGCCTGCGCCTTGTCGTTCAGAGCATTGTGCAATTGTTGCAGCGCCGGCAGCAGGCGATGGCTGATCTCTTCCGCGCTTGCAATGTGCATCGCGGTCGGGAACGTATCGTTTGAGCTTTGGCTCATATTGCAGTGATCATTGGGGTGTACGGGGCTTTTCGAGCCGATTTCGCCGCCGAGAATCTCAATCGCGCGATTAGCGATCACTTCATTTGCATTCATATTGGATTGGGTGCCAGATCCGGTTTGCCAGACCACCAGAGGGAAATGCGCGTCGAGTTTGCCTTCAATGACTTCATTGGCGGCTTTGATAATCGCATTGCCGAGCTCAGGATCGAGCTTGCCGAGCGCCATATTGGTCTCCGCGGCCGCGCGTTTGACGATCCCGAGTGCGCGCACCAGAGGCAGGGGCTGTTTTTCCCACCCGATCTTGAAATTGCCTAGCGAGCGTTGGGCTTGGGCCCCCCAATACTTGTTACCGGGAACTTCGACATTGCCCATCGTATCGGATTCAATCCGTGGGGTGGCGTCTTTACCAAGTGTGCCCATGACGCTGTCTCCTTGCTGGCCGCGCGATTAGAAAGCCGCGAGGTAGCACGCCGCGCCAAATGCGCAAGCGCCATCGGGTCACAGGAGATTAGTTTGTCGCCGCCGCCGAGGCTTGCATGGCTTCCGGAGCCGGTTCCCAGACTTGCGTCTGACAAATGGGTCCAACACAGCCCTTAACTTGCAAACGCCCATCATCGAGACGCTTCAGGCGCGAGGCGTAGGACTTGTCAGCCTCGGGATCATAAATCGTGCCGCCGCGCCAATCTTTGCGTCTTTTGTCGAAGCCCTGAAGCATCAGCAGGCCAAGCACCGGTTCGCCGGCTTGAGTCAGCGCTGTTTCGGGGGTCATGCCAGGTTCCATCGCTTCGGGATCTATCCAGGAGACGCGCCCACATGGGCTGCCATCGCCGCAATCCTCAATGGTCACGGTCGAGGTTTTCGCTTGGGTTAAAAATGTGCCGAACACATCATGCCCCTCTTGCGCCTGAGCGCTCATCGCCAAAAGCGCGGCACTGGCCGCCAATCCCGTCAATCTCAACATTGATATATCCCTCAAATTTGCACCACCACTCCACAGTTATGGCGCGCTGTGACAGAATTTCCACCTTCACATACATTAATCCTCGTTTACCTTCGGCGAGATGATTCATATGGTGAAACTCTGCGTTGGGGCTGACGATGCTGCGGATATTGAGCGCTGGCAGACTCGGCTGATGCAATCGTCACCTTTGCCCTATCATCATACGCGCATGGTGCCGAAGCGCGGCGGCGAGTTGAGCAATGGCGGTTCGATCTACTGGGTCACCAAAGGGATCATTCTGGTGCGCCAGAGGATCATGGATGTTCGCGAAATCCAGGACCGAGGCGGCCGGAAAGCTTGCGAGCTGGTCTTCGATCCAGAGCTTATTGCTGTCGAGCCGACCCCAAAGAGGGCTTTTCAGGGTTGGCGTTACCTCAAACCTGAAGACGCACCCGCAGACTTGAACCAAGGATCCGGAACGATTGAATTACCAGCAAATTTGCGGGCGAGCTTACGTGAAGCCATGGTTTGGTAAGCGGCTAGCGCAGAGCCCGCAGCGCCATATCCGCGTCCGCGGCGCATGACGAGGCGGGCGCAGTCACGCCGACGGCGCGGGCCGGGGCACGGCGTTTGGCTGCAATCGCGATGATTTCCGCATCTGCAAACATAACGGCCAGGCGGCGAAGACTTTCGCGTTGGTCGAATGTAGCAGGCGCAGATTCCAGCTCGATCAGTTGCGATTCAGACTCCGCGGCCATTCCGCGGAAGATGCAGCCGAGATCATTCGGTCCGTTAGAGTGGTCAATCCACCGCGCCAGATCCGCTGACGTGCGGCCAAATCTGTAAACATCAAGCGCATAAGTATCTGTAATATCGGCGCTTTCGCCCATATCGACGGCCGAAATCAGGTTTGAAGTCTCGACCGACAATCGGCTGGCCTCAAGACCCCATTGATGTGCAAGGTCTGTACTGGCCTGCGCCGTGATTGGCGCAAGGAAGAGGCAAAAGCAGGCCAAAAGGCGTTTCATGATGGCATCCATCCCATGCGAGTCTGGGTTGAAAGCAGCAAACCACGTGCCAATTGCCAGCTTCTATTTCTTCATAAACGCGCCGATCCGATCATGCATATCCGGCCCTACACCTTCATTCTCGGTGATTTCCCATTGCAATCCGGCATCTAAGGGATCGGAATCGGTGGCCTCGAGCAATCGCTTATTAGCGGCATGAGAGAAGGCGGAATTGGCCAGAATTTGCTCTGCAAATGCTCGCAATTCATCCTCGAAACAGTCATCCGCGAACACGGCTTCGCATAAGCCCATTTCCCGAGCAGCAGGTGCGCGCATCGTCTCTGCCGTGAACATCAAACGTTTGGCGCGCGCAAGTCCGACCCGGCGGGGTAAGCGCTGGCTCATGCCCCAGATCGGGGTCAGCGCCCATTTCGCGTGAGTGTCCGCGAACTTGGCGGACTCAGCTGCAAGAATGAAATCGGCGGCGAGTGCCACTTCCAATGCTCCGGTATAGCAATGACCATGCACTGCCGCGATGACCGGTTTGGGTAGCTTTTCGAGCATTCGCAATGTCTCTGAATGCCACCCTGGAGAAGGCACTTTCTCTCCCTCGGCGATATCCCCAAGATCATGCCCCGCTGAAAAACACTTGCCGGCACCGCGCAGGATGACGCAAGCGATGCTGTCATCCTTCTTGAGATCAATCACATGTTGCCGCAGCTCTCTGAACATGCCCACTGTCAGGGAGTTGAGCTTTTCCGGCCGATTCAATGTCAGCCAGCACAGCCCGTTTTCGTCTTCTCTTTTCACGAGTTCAGACATTTGCCATCCTCCAAATTGTCTCGCTGAGTGTCAGCATGCATAGCTCACCCAGGGTTCGCATAGACCCTATTCCGAATCTGGGCCTAGGCTTTCGCGAGGGCAGACGCTTAAGTAAGGGAAAGAATAATCGCGCAGGAACCCAAAAAGGAGAGCGCCCTTTGGCTGATTCAGAATATGTCCCCCCAAAAGTTTGGACCTGGGACTCAGAAAGCGGTGGACGATTTGCGAATATCAACCGGCCGATCGCCGGTCCTACCCATGACAAAGAATTACAGGTCGGAAAGCATCCAATCCAGCTCTATTCTCTCGCAACACCGAACGGCGTGAAAGTTACGATCATGCTGGAAGAATTGCTGGCAGCGGGACACAGCGGTGCGGAATATGATGCCTGGCTGATTAATATTGGCGAAGGCAATCAGTTTGGATCTGGGTATGTCGACGTAAATCCAAACTCAAAGATCCCCGTCATGGTGGACCATTCAATGGATCCAGCGACCCGCGTCTTCGAGAGTGGATCGATCCTGGTCTATCTCGCGGAAAAGTTCGGCGCCTTTATGCCAGAAGATCACAAAGCCCGGACCGAAGCCATGAATTGGCTGTTCTGGCAAATGGGATCAGCGCCATATCTTGGCGGCGGGTTCGGCCATTTCTATGCTTATGCGCCATTCAAGATGGAATATCCGATCAATCGATTTGCGATGGAAGTGAAACGCCAAATGGACGTGCTTGATCGTCATCTGGCCGACAATGAGTACATGGCGGGCAGCGAATACTCGATTGCCGACATGGCGATCATGCCCTGGTATGGCTCTTTGGCCAAAGGGATACTCTACGAGTCCGCCGAGTTCCTCTCAGTGCACGAATATACAAACGTCATCCGTTGGACGGATCAAATGTCTGAACGCGCGGCAGTGCAACGTGGTCGCATGGTTAACCGAGTTTGGGGCGAGCCTTCGAGCCAGTTGCCGGAAAGACATGATGCCAGCGACTTCGAATTGCGCACGATGGACAAGCTCCAGCCGGACGCGACTTAATTCAAGTCAAACCCAGATTGCCACAGCCGCTTGATTTCAAAGTGGCTGTTGGCAATCGTGGTCGCGCCGGCCGCCCGTAGACGGTCTGCCACCTCCTGGTCAGCATGACTGCCGCCTGTGAACCCGATCACTGGCATGTCTGCTGCGCGTGCAGCGAGGACGCCGTGGACACTGTCTTCAATGACCAAACATCGTGACGGTTCTATTCCTAGTTTGCGGGCTGCAAGTTGAAACAGATCAGGCGCTGGCTTGCCATTCGAAACGTGCTCGGATGAATAGACATGTGGCCCGAAATAGCGAAGCAGATTGGTCAAAGCGAGTTTGATCTTCACCCGCTCCAAGGGTGCAGACGATGCCACAGCGCACGGACCAGCGAACGATTGCAAAAGGCTGGCGGCGCCGCTGACCGCTTTCAGCTCTGCCTCGATGCGCGGCCATGCACGTGCCCGCAATTCCTCGCCAAAACCTGAAGGTAAGGGCTTTGCATTCGCGGCTCGAAAGTCGACGTAAAGCGCCGCGTAAAAGTCAGGCATGGAAAGACCGACAAAACGAGATTTATAGACTGCATCTGAATATTCGAGCCCATGTTCCGCAAGCAATTCACGTTCGACAGCGATATGAATAATCTCGGAATCGACCAAGACGCCATCATTGTCGAAGATGATCGCTTCAATCGCCATGAGTGCATTCGCTAAAGCAAGTCCCCACCCGCGGCAGCCGCCGTCGTGCCATCTTTTTCGAAGGCGCGGATCACATTCTTGCCGGTGATCCATTTGTGCACTTCATCCGGTCCATCGACCAGACGCTGGGAGCGAATATGCGTGTACCAGGCCGCCAGGGGCGTGTCTGTGGAATAGCCAAGCGCGCCATGTAGCTGGATCGCTGTGTCGACCACCTTGTGGACCATATTGGCGAGGAACACTTTGGCGATGCCATTCTCCTGGCGTATATCCAGTCCGTTCTCAGCCTTATAGGCAATGTGCATCAGCATCAGTCGGGCGATGTATAATTGGCTGGCGCACTCAGCGAGCATGAATTGCACGCCCTGCCGCTCGGCCAGGCCTTTGCCGAAGGTTGAGCGCTGAGTGACATGCGCGGTGGCCAGATCCAGCGCCCGCTGGGCCATTGCCACATTGTGCATGCCATGCCGCAAACGCCCATAAGCAAGGCGATGCTGTCCCATCGCGAAGCCCTGACCCTCGCCGCCGAGCAGGTTTTCCTCAGGCACAACCAGATTCTCGAGCGCGATCTCACAATGCGCGGCGCCCATGGCTTCCTGATAGTCCTTGTGAATGGCCATGGTCGGAATGTTGCGAACGATCCGATAGCCGGGATTGGGCAGCTCAACGATAAAGGTCGAGAATTGCTGATGCCGCGGCGCGTCCGGATTGGTCTTGGCCATCACCACGGCAATGTCGGCGACATTGGCTGACGAGGAATACCATTTCTCTCCGTTCAGGACATAATTGCCTTTGCCATCCTTTTCTGCGCGGGTTTGCATCCCTGTCGCGTCGGCGCCGGCCGCTTTTTCCGTCATTGAATAGCAAATCCGCTTTTCGCCATTGAATAGCGGCTTGAGGAATTTCTCTTTCTGATAATCAGTGCCGTGCGCCAGCAAAGTCAGCATCGTGGCATCGTCTGGACCCTGACTGTTCATGGACAAGGCGCCGAGATGGCTCTGTCCCAATTCCATCTGGACCAAGGCATTGGCCAGCGGCCCGAGACCCATGCCGCCATGTTCTTTCGGGATGAAGGGCAACCACAAGCCTTGTGCGCGCGCCTTTTTGCGCAAGTCAGAAAGTACGGTGTCCAGTGCCTCACCCGCGACGAGCCGTTTTTCGGAAGGGATACACTCATCCTGAACCCATTGGCGGACTCGGGCGCGCACTTCTTTCGCGTCGTCCGGAATTACAAAATCAATAGCCATGGGATCCTCCAGTCGGTGTGTCTTATCTAGCTTGTGGCGCGCTTACAGCGCTTGTTCGAAAATGCGCTCATAATCGCCTTGCTCTGCTGGGCGAGCGTTGCCGCGATGCGCCAGATCATTCAGCGCAAATTCGACAATGCCGGGTCCATCAGATGACTCAACACCGATCGCCGACAAGGTTGATGGAATGCCCAGGTCTTCGTTCAGTTTTGCAATCGTGTCGCCAAGATCTGCAGTTGAAGACAGGCCCATGGCAAAGCGCAAGCGCTCATATTTTTCCGGCGCCGCGCCTTCGTTAAACCGAAGCAAGTGCGGTAGGAAAATCGCGTTCAGTGTACCGTGATGTAATTTCTTCTCTTTCAGGCGGCCGGCGGCGTGGCTCAAGGCGTGGACCGAGCCGAGGCCTTTGGTAAAGGCGAGCGCGCCTTCATAGCTCGCCATCATCATGTTCCAACGCGCATCCTTGTCCGTCCCGTCTGCGACAGCGCGCTTCAAAGCTCCGGTTTTGATCGCGCGATTCAACCCGTCATAACCGACCCCTTCTGCTGGCGGATTTACAGCCGGCGTCAGGACCGCTTCCATACAATGCGTGACGGCATCCATGCCTGTGACCGCAGTCAATAGAGGCGGCAGGCCGAGCGTGAGATCCGGGTCACAAATCGCCGCCGCTGGAATGAGATGTGGAGAGGCGAAGGTTTCCTTGCGGCCATTATTCATGGTCGTGATCATGCCGACAGAGACTTCAGACCCGGTTCCAGCGGTTGTCGGAATGGCGATCAGGGGGGGCAATTTCGCTATGTGTTTCGCACCGCCTGTGATGGCCGCATATTTTTCCAGCGGCCCGCCTTGGCTCGCCAGCAGGCCGACAGCCTTGGTCAGGTCCATCGCCGATCCACCGCCAAGGGCAACCAGGCCATCGGCACTGGCGGCATTGTATTGATCCGCCACTGCAATGGCTTGGTCTTCTGTTGGATTGGCGACCGTGTCGGCAAACACAGCGGCGGGGTCCATGCCGAGATTTTCGAGAATCGTATCCAAAAGCCCAACGGCCTTAATGCCCGGGTCCGTAATCACCATGGGCCGGGTCACACCAAAGCCGGTAAGCGTCTTGCCGAGCTGACCCACCGCGCCATGATCGAAAATACAGGTAGTTAGAAAATTCATCACAGGCATGCTTGGTCTCCAGTATAGCGCTTTGAGGCTGTACCGCCTAGAAAGCCCAGAGCGTGGGCGAGGGCAATCACTCTCCTTGCGGCAGCATGACACGGAGAAGGCTAAATGACGGACATTGGGATCGGACTTCTGGGCGCGGCTCGGATCACGGATAAGGCGGTGGTCCATCCCGCACGGGTGACGCCGCAATGTCGCCTGATGGCCATCGCGGCACGCGATCGCGACCGCGCTGAGGCCTATGCCAAACAGTATAGCGTCGAATCGGTCCTTGGCTCTTATGACGATGTGATATCCGACCCGCGGGTCGATCTGGTTTATAACCCACTGCCGATCAATCTACATGCGGCGTGGACCATTAAAGCATTGCAGGCTGGCAAGCATGTGCTGTGTGAGAAACCGTTCGCGATGAATGTGGATGAGGCCAAGGCGATGCTGGACATGTCAAAGGCGACCGGCAAGCGTCTGATTGAAGCCTTTCACTATCGCTATCATCCAGCCTTCGAAACGTGTCTGGCCTGGCTGGCTGCAGATGAGATTGGCGAGGTGCGTGAAATTCACGCCGCGTTCGATGTGCAGATTAAAGACAATGGCACAGAAATTCGTCACCGTATCGAAACGGGCGGGGGCGCGATGATGGATCTTGGTTGCTACCCCTTGCATTGGGCGCTCACAGTGATGGGAGAGGCCCCGAGTTCCGTCGAAGCGCGGGCGACGCTGACACCGACGGGCGTGGATGAAACGCTGCAATCTGATCTGGGGTTTGGGTCAGGCGCAAGCGCGCACCTGACCACGAGTATGGCGCCGGGTGCGAATTTCCGTGCGGATATGAAAATTGTTGGAAGCAAGGGCGAAATTCATTTCGCTAATCCGCTGGCGCCGCACGCTGGCGGTCGATTGCGCACGTCTGCGGGACGCGAGGCGGAGGTCAGCCCAATCACGACTTATACCTATCAGCTCGCTTCTGTCTTGAAGGCGGTCCAGCTTGGAACGCCGGTCCCAACCGAAGGCGACATGATCCTGCGCCAACAAGCGGCGCTGGATGCCGTCTACGAGGCTGCGGGATTGCGGCACCTGCGATACGTGGAGAGCTAAGACTTGACATAATAGTCTCAAATGAGACATATGTGTCGCATGAAATCTTCTATCCGTCCTCCGACGCGCGATGCGATTATTGAAGCGGCTTTCGCCGTGTTCAGTAAAAACCCGAGCGCGGCCTTGTCTGAAATTGCAGAGCGTGCCGGCATCGGACGGGCGACTCTGCACCGACACTTTGCCAGCCGTGATGACCTCGTTCGTGCGCTGGCCCTGCAGGCGAACCAGGAAATGGACGCCGCGGTGGAAACTGCCTGCGCGCCTGCACAATCTTACTCGGAAGCGGTCCGTCTGGCCTTACAAGCGCTCATTCCATTAGGTGACCGGCACGGGTTTCTAGCGCTGGAATTGTTTTCCAACGATGCCGACATGCAAGCCGAGTTCGCGCGGCAAAGCCGCGAAACCGCTGAATTGATAGATGCGGCCAAACGCGAAGGCTTGTTTAGTAAAGCCGTGGCGACGAGCTGGATCGTTCAAGCCTTTGATCACCTGATCTACGCGGGTTGGGAAAGCGTCAGCGCTGGCGAAACCACGCCGGATCAAGCCGCTGAGCTCGCCTGGCGGACCCTTACAATTGGGCTTGGGAGAGACAGGAAATGACCCCCGAAACTTTAGAGCAATACGGCACCTATTTCGACGACGCGTTTTTCTTGATCGCTGCGGCGGTGTTCGCGATCGAGTTGCTGAAAGGCCTGTTCACGAAATCACTTAAAGGCCGCGGCTTGCTCGATATGGTCGCGAGCGCTTCAACCCAGATTCCGTATCTGGTGGTCGAGATCTTCATGATGTCATTTATCTATCTCGCCATGGTGATCATCGCCGAAAATTTTGTGACCTGGCAAATGCCGATCACATGGTGGACGGTGACCCTTGCGGTGCTGGCGGCGGACTTTGTCTATTATTGGGAACACCGGATTGCGCATGAAGTGCGTTTGCTCTGGACCCAGCATGCGGTGCACCACTCGTCGCGCGAGATGAACATCGTGGTCGGCATTCGGTTCGGGCCGTTTGAGAGTTTCGCGTCCGCCCTGTTCCACATTCCTTTGCTCTTTCTCGGCTTCCCGCCCGCTCTGGTCTTCTTCGGCATCATTGCCGTCCTGGCTTATCAGGGCTGGATCCATACTGAGCTGATCGGCAAGCTCGGACCGCTCGACGGGGTCCTCAATACGCCGGCCAATCATCGCGTCC
This sequence comes from Pseudomonadota bacterium, assembly GCA_039030525.1. Classification (GTDB taxonomy): domain Bacteria; phylum Pseudomonadota; class Alphaproteobacteria; order Caulobacterales; family Hyphomonadaceae; genus Henriciella. Next base: position 12,442 of record JBCCDZ010000038.1, read on the forward strand.
ATCATGGTTGTGACGACAAATATATCGACAAGAATTATGGTGGTATTCTGATTGTCTGGGACCGTCTGTTTGGCACCTATCAGCGGGAGGAAGAAACACCCCGCTATGGTTTGAAACGCGACTATGACAGCGTTAATCCGCTTTCGGTCTGGTTTTCCGAATGGCCGCAATTGTTTCGCGATCTCAAGGCCGCAAAAAACGCTGGCGAGGTCTGGATGTTCGTTCTCGGTCGACCTGGTTGGCGCCCGAAATCGAAATCTCAAGAGACAGCGCTTCCCGAGCCAAGTCAGCCGGGCTAAGACACAGGCGCTGAGCTGAGGAGAAACGCAATGCGCCGCTTATTCATGCCTGCCTTCGCCCTGATAGTCGCCGCGTGCGAGACCCTGCCGACCGAACCTGAGGTGAGAAGCGACTTAAACTATATCACCACGGAAGCGGCGCGCGAGGCGGGGTTTCCATTTTCGCCAGCGGTTGAGGTTGATGGCTGGGTGTTTCTTTCGGGTGCGCTCGGGACCCTGCCCGAAGGTGGTCTGGCACCCGGCGGAATCGAGCCCGAGACGCGCCAGACGATGGACAATATACAAGCCACACTTGCCGCCGAAGGACTAGGGTGGGACCGGGTGGTGAAATGTTCGGTCTTCCTCGCAGACATTGCCGAATGGCCTGCCTTTAACGAGATCTACAAAACATATTTCGATGGCAATTACCCGGCTCGCAGCGCGCTGGGCGCAAGCGGCTTGGCACTTGGCGCACGGGTTGAGATTGAGTGTATCGCCCGGCGCTAAGCAACTAAATCGCTGAGGTGGCCAGTCTTTACATAAATCAGGCAACCGGCGTCAGACCAAGGCGTGTGCTTTGACCCATGCGGACTGCGCAGCCAGGTCCCAATCGGATAATCGCCATTCTCGTCCTGGAAAACACCGTCCAGAACCAGGATTTCTTCACCGCCCCAGTGCTGATGGGGCAGGAATTGCGTGCCGGGCTGCCAACGCACCAAAGCGGCGCTTTCGGTGCCGTGGCTATGCAGGGGTAGCACTGAAAGGCCAGCCACCTGACCCGGTAGGAATTCGGCATCCGCGGTTTCTATGGCTTTTTGCTCGGTATCCGCGGCATCGAATTGATGCAGTTTGACGAAGATGGTGCAGCCATCTTTCGAATGCGGTGTGTGCTTGGACCCGATGGGATTGCGCACATAAGTGCCAGCAGGATAGTCGCCGTGCTCGTCTGAGAACACACCGTCCAGGACGAAAAACTCCTCGCCGCCGCCATGCGTGTGTTCACTGAAATACGAGTCTGGAGCATAGCGGACAATCGACGTCGCCCGCGCAACTTCTTCGCCAATCCGGTCGAGCATTTGCCGATCGACGCCAGCCATGGGCGAAGCCACCCAGTCACGATCTTCGGGGCGCAAGACAACACGTTCAGAGAAATCTGCATTTAGTCTCATCAAGACCTCCTAATGGATGGGGTGTGTGATCAGGCGCGCCGTCAGAGCGGCCAAGGCTTGATCAAAAAGGGTGACGTCTGTTCTGGCGCGCGCGAGCAATTGTGCGCCTTCGACGAGCGCAAGGGTTGCGCTCGCCTCGTCGCGCGGCGGCGCGATGCTCGAAACCGTACCATCTTGCGCAGCAAGATCGAAGGTCTGCTCGAGCCAGGCGATGCTGTCAGCATGGAATTCATTCAGCCGCGTCACAATCTCAGCCGACAGATTCTCGCGGCCAGCGCTCAGCGAAACACAGAGACAAACCTGCTCGCCTTGCGCCAGTGCGTGGCGATAGATCTGAATGTAGGATTGCAATTGGTCAGCCGCGGAGGTTTGGGTTTCGCGAATGCGCGCGAGCGTCTGGGAGAAGCGATCCGCATACCGCTCAATCAGAGCAAAACCCAGATCGGGTTTGGTCGGAAAATGATAATGTATGCTGGCCTTGCGGATACCAATCTCTTTTGAAAGATCGGCATAGCTAAAGCCATTATAACCGCTTTGGCGCACGGCGCGCTCAGCGCTATCCAGGAGGGAGGTTCGCGTATCCATAATAGCCTACCTAATAGTAGGTAGTTGAAATTGCAAGAGGCTGCACCTGTTTGCTTGACAATCCCCACGCCCTGCCGCCCTTTGCGGGGCGGAATTTAGAGTAAAGGCGGGCCCATCGTGATATCTCCCATTCTGACGGTTCAGGACCTGAAAGTTGACTTCGACACGCCGGATGGCGCCGTGCATGCGGTCAAAGGCATCAGTTTCGAAGTGGCGGCAGGCGAGTGTGTTGGGATTGTCGGTGAATCAGGGTCGGGCAAGAGCCAAACGGTGCTCGCGGCGATGGGCTTATTGGCCGATAACGGAACGGCTACGGGTTCCGTGATGTTTAACGGCACAGAGATGTTGACCGCGAAAGCCAATACCCTGCGCGACATTCGCGGTGACGCGATGTCGATGATTTTCCAAAACCCTCTGACCAGCCTGACGCCGCATATGACTGTCGGCGCGCAAATGCGCGAAGTGCTGAAATTGCACAAAGGATTGAAGGGAGAGGCGGCGAACAAAGTCTGTGTCGATTGGCTCGAACATGTGCGCATTCCGGAAGCCCGTCGGCGTATGGATCAATTTCCGCATGAACTCTCGGGCGGCATGCGTCAGCGGGTCATGGTGGCGATTGCGATGTTGTGCGGGCCGCAGCTTCTGCTCGCGGACGAGCCGACCACAGCGTTGGATGTCACAGTACAAGCGCAAGTCCTGGACTTGATGGATGAGCTGAAGCGCGAAACGGGCACCGGTATCGCGCTGATCACGCATGATATGGGCGTCGTCGCGCGCATGTGCGATCGGGTCGTGGTGATGCGATATGGTGAGATCGTAGAGACTGGCAGCATTGACGAGATTTTCTACAATCCTCAGCATGAGTATAC
>JBCCDZ010000039.1:0-15332 GCA_039030525.1 Pseudomonadota bacterium
ATTTCGACCTTTGGCGGCGGCATTGCCAATGGCCGGGTGCCGACGCCCAATATCGACAGATTGGCAGCCGAAGGCGCGATCTACACGCAAGCTTATTCGGGCACTGGCACCTGCGCGCCATCGCGCGCCATGCTGATGACCGGGCGATATCCGACCCGAACGGGATTTGAATTTACCCCCACGCCTGATGGAATGAGTCGCGTCATTGCGACCATTGCCAACGGCATGCGGCGCGGCGGGATGCCTAAAATATCCTACAATCGGGATGTCGACGAGGCTGCGCTACCCTATTCTGAGCAAGGATTGCCAGGGTCTGAGATCACCATTGCAGAACTGCTGCAAGAGCAGGATTACCATACGGTCCATATCGGCAAATGGCACCTCGGCCGACGCCAGGACTTTATGCCAAATGCGCAAGGCTTTGACGAAAGCCTGCTGATGGCGAGTGGTTTGTTTCTCTCCGAGGATGACCCGAACGTGGTCAATGCCAAACTGGATTTCGACCCGATCGACAAATTCCTGTGGGCCGCAATGCAGCATGCTGCCATATTAAATGGTGGTGAGCCGTTTGATCCTGGCGGTTATCTCACAGACTGGTGGACCGATGAGAGCTTGCGGGTCATCGAGGCGAACAAGAACCGACCCTTCTTCCTTTATCTCGCCCATTGGGCACCCCACACGCCGTTGCAAGCCACCAAGGAAGACTATGAAGCCGTTGGCGAATTCGAGCTGCACCGCGAACGGGTCTATGCCGCCATGGTGCATGCCGTGGATCGCAGTGTCGGCCGCGTCATGGATAAGCTTGAAGCTGAAGGTCTGGCAGACAACACGGTCGTGGTTCTCAGCAGCGACAATGGCGGCGCCGGCTATATCGGCCTGCCAGAGGTGAACGCACCTTTCCGCGGCTGGAAGATCACTCTGTTTGAAGGCGGCATTCGCGTTCCAATGTTCATCAAATGGCCAGCGCGGATTGCCCCTGATACTGTGATCGACACACCGGTGGCCCACATTGATCTGTTGCCCACCTTGGCCGCCGCGGCGGGGGCAGACCTGCCAACGGATCGCATCATCGATGGCGAAGATATTCTGGTTGAGGCGGTGGGCGAAGGCGTCATTCAGCGGGAGAATGATGCGATTTACTGGCAGTCTGGCAGCTATCGCGTTGTGCGGGCTGGCGACTGGAAACTGCAAGTCGATGGACGGCAAGACAAAAGCTGGCTGTTCGATTTGGCGACCGATCCGACAGAGCAAAACAATATTGTTGAGACCCGCCCTGAAAAGGCGGCAGAGCTACTGGCTTTGTTGACCGCGCACCACGCCGATTCTGTCGGACCGCTTTATCCACACAAGCTTGCAAGCGCCATCCCAATTGATAAAACCAATGCCGATGATATTGAACCAAGCGACGAATACGTTATTTGGCCGAATTGATGACTGCGAAAACGATCAAGAAACATCTATGGCCCGACCTTGAAACGGGCTCGAAAGATGGCCGACGGCTGCGCAGCGGCCGCAGTCGCCGCGCAATTATTCAAGCGCTGTTTGAGCTCATGCGAGAAGGCGAAATGCGTCCCACAGCCGTAGATGTTGCGGATCGGGCAAAAGTCGGCTTGCGAACGGTCTTCCGCCATTTCGAAGATATGGAAAGTATCTTTGAAGAGATGACCGATGAGCTGAAAGCCGTGATAATGCCGCGTGTGCTGGCGCCGCTCGAAGCGACGGATTGGCGGGGTCAGCTATTTGAAATGGCAGACCGCAATGCCGAGATTTACGAAGACGTGTTCCCGATGCAGGTGGCCCTGGTCATCCGCCGTTTCCAATCAGAGTTTCTGACACGGCAATATCAAAGTGAAGTCGAATTGTTGCGATCGTCACTAAAGTCCATCTTGCCGAAACAAATCGTGCAGGACAGACCGCGCTTCGCCGCTATCGAGGTCAATCTGACCTTTGCGACCTGGCGCCGCCTGCGCGAGGATCAGAAACTCTCTGTCGCGCGCGCAAAAGAGACGCTTCATTTTGCCCTGACCGCGCTGATCCATGATGTCGAGGCCTAGACCACGCCGCGCGGCGGGCTTTAGCGGACTGACATTGGCGATGCTTGCGGTGGCGTGCAGTCCGACGCCAAACTCGCATTCGGAACCAGAGCAAATGTGCGCGGTCTCGGCGGATCGCATTGGGACCTTCATCACAATTCCAGCCGGGCGTTTCATCAAGGGTGCAGCTCCGCTCTATCCGGAAGAGACGCCAACGCTCCGCCTGCAAGTGGCATCATTTGAAATCCAGGCACACGAAGTCACCAATCGACAGTTCGCGGCATTCGTCGATGCAACCGGCTATGTCAGTGATGCCCAACAGGGTGTCATAGATGGGCGCGTTGGCGCCGGGTCGGCTGTTTTCTCGCACCCGGCCGGCGACACTGAAAATACGCAAGCCTGGGCATTGGTTTCGGACGCGGATTGGCAGCATCCGACCGGGACTGACAGTTCGATCGCAGACCGTGATCTCTATCCTGTCATCCACGTCTCAAAGCGCGACGCCGAGGCGTATGCGCAATGGGCAGGCGGGCGGTTGCCGAGTGAGATTGAATGGGAATATGCGGCCAATCTGGGATTGCCAGATACGGACGACCCAGCCTCTGGCGCATACGGAGAAGACGGTCCGCGGGCGAATACCTGGCAAGGCGTCTTCCCAATTGCAGACCTCGGCACTGATGGGCATCAGGGCGTCGCGCCGATTGGGTGTTTCGAGGCCGACAGAATGGGCTTGTACGATATGATCGGCAATGTCTGGGAGTGGACCGACACGCCATTCGGCGAAGGCACGCACACTCTGAAAGGCGGCTCGTTTCTTTGCGCCAATAATTTCTGCCGTCGCTATCGACCAGCGGCACGGCACCCGCAAGAAACAGACTTTTCGTCAAACCATATCGGGTTTCGAATCGTCCGGGACGTAACCCCGCCAGCAACGCCTTAAGCCAAGCGGGTTTCCTCGATTATATTGGCGTGCTAAATGCCATTACAGGACGATCGGGAGAAAGCAGATGCGGAAGTTTCAATGGGGCTGGGTGGTCATTCTGGTCGCGAGCTTCCTGGCCTTTTCGGCCTGGTATGGTGGCAAAGGCAAACCGATATCGCCTGAAGAGGGCGCAGCTTTGCTCGAGCAAATGCGGGCCAATTACGCTGACACGCCTGACAATGAGCAGAACTTTATCGCGAATATGGAAGCCATGATCCCGAACGATGACGGCAGAGAGTTTTACGCCGTAAATCTTGAACAATTGAAAGTCGGACCAGAGGCTGAGGCGGCGGATGCCGCTTATGGCCGCGTCGTCCTGCCACTCTTATTCAAGCGTGCGGGTCATCCAGTCTTCCTGTCTTATCGCGCTGGACTGATGCTCGGTGACTATGGCGAGCAGGTCGATCGCGTCGCTGTTGTGCGATATCGATCCCTGCGTGACCTGATCAATATGGTCAATGACCCGAAGATGATCGCTGGCGGTCATCACAAATTTGCGGCCTTGGATCATACCGAAGTCTTCATCACGCGTCCGAGCATCAGCTTTGTGCATGTTCGACTGGTAGTGGCACTCTTGCTCACCTTAATCGGGACCGCGGGATGGCTGGCGATTGGCTTTATCGGCGAGCGCCGGGCCGCACGCAATATCTGAGTGAACAACCTGAAGGAAGAACCTATGCCAATTGTTTTGAAAATCCTGGTGCTGCTGATCGGCGCATTTTTCGTGCTCATCGGACTCATGGGCGTTTTCCAACCCGCTCAATTGGCCGCAACGTTCGGGTTCGAACTGCCGACGCCAGAATCGGTTGGTCAAATGCGAGCTATGATCGGCGCACATTATTTTGCCATGGGTGCAGTCTGTCTGTTTGCCGGCGTCCGCAACCTCCCCGCCCTCTTGCTACCCATCGGTATCATCGAAGCGACCATGCTCTTGGCGCGACTGATCGCGGCTATAAGTGGCGAGTTCACCAGCGCGATCATCGGCCCGACAATGATCGAACTGGTCGCCGCCAGCGTTCTGTTGACCGCGGCACGCTTAAAGCGCGTTTGATCTCGAGATCTCGTCAGTTCCAGCAGGCAGGCTGAATAGCATTCCGTCCGCACCGACTGTGATCTTGCCATCAAACATGGATTTGGCGTCGCCGATGAACATGGATTCCAGCATCTTGACCGGCAGTTGCGGGACGATGTGGTAGAATACCAACTGTCGCGCCCCGGCTTCTTGCGCCGCTTTTGCGGCGTCTTCGGGATCGGTATGATAGTCGAGAATATCTTCAAAGATGATCTCGCCATTGCGGACACCCCGCTCACCCAGCGTTTCGCCAATCGTCTGGACCATTCTTTTGCTCAAGGCTTCGTGCAGCATGATGTCGACATCACGAGAGGCAGCGATGAATCCAGGATGATAGACCGTATCGCCACTGATCGAAACGGAGCGACCTTTATAATCGATGCGATATCCGAATGCTGGTTCGATCGGCGCATGATCAACGCGGATCGCGGTGACCTTCAAGTCACCTTCGTCCAACACAACCAGCGTACCCCCCGGACCCGCCGGGATCCTGATCTCATCTGCCGCGCCGCCATAACCATTCGGATTAGCGATTTCGGGACCATGGTGCGCAACGCGATACGTGCTGTCGATGCGATAAGCGGCATTGAACCCCGCCACGACCTCTGCCGTTCCGATCGGGCCGCGCACAGGTGTCGGCGCTGACCGATTGCCGTTCATCCAGGACATCAGCAAAAACTCGCCCAACCCATCGATATGGTCAGAATGCAAATGCGTAAGATAGACGCTGTCGATCCGCGCCATCGGGAAGCCCATGCTCCCAAGATTGCGCACGCCGCCTGAGCCGACATCAAAGACAAAGGCACGATCGCCTGCCAGCACCCCCAGACATGGACCGGCTCTGGTCGCGTCTGGCATCGGCGATCCTGTTCCGCACATATAGACATGCAAGCCATCTGGCAGTGCGGCACTGCGGTCGACGCCCGCATTCTGGTCAACGGCCCGTTGAAACGCGCCTTCGACAATCTGTTCTTTAAACAGGTTGAACGCGACAAAACCCAGAACGATCAATACCAGCAGGCCAATCAGGCCGCGTCGCAGCCATACCATCATTCAAATTCCTTCATGAACAGCTCTATCCAGGGCAACCCTTTGAGATGCGACGGTGCCACGGTTTCGATGTTCAGCTGACCTTTCAAACCAGCGGCACGATGAACCGCAAGGTCTTGCCATTCTTGCGACTGCGACATCCGAAGCATTGAAGCGCGATCAGGATAAGCAGCGATGGCGACTTCGTCCCAGAGATCTTCAACCTGCCCTAAAGATAAAAAGGTCGTATCTGCAACGAAGAAGATGCGCCCGCCAAAATCCGGCAACAGACCGGCCACGCCAGCACCATAGAGCTGATAGGCTTGGCGCCCGGTCAGATCGGTTTCGCGACCGTCCGCATATTCAGCCTTGTCTTTGAATTTCAGAAGATTGACCATGAAGATAGGTCCGTCCGGACCAGGCTGCATCGCCTCTTCCATCTGTTTTGGATCCGTTGGCAGAACCTCATTGATGACTTCCATTCTATTCCTCCTTAGGCGGCGCTTGCGGCCTTCAATGCATCTTCAATCACCCATAGTCGGTCTTGCCCCCAGGTGGCGATCTCGCCGACTCGGAAGCTCGGGACGCCCCACAATCCGTACGTGAACATCTCTTCTTGATTAGCCTCGGCCTCGTCGCGCCAATCGTCTGTGCCGAGCAATGGCTTCATTTCCGACCATGGCAATCCGGCCCGCTCTGTCATCGTCTTCAGCCCTTTATCGGTTCCCGCATCCAGGCCATCCGCCCAAACGCCAGCAAGAAAGGATTGCGCGAAGGCGTACCCTAGCCCACGACGGATCGCTTCATGAAGGATTGCGTAGCCGCGCTCCACAGGCTCGCCGACAGGGTCGACGGAGTTGCCGAAAGCGACGCCGAGTCGCTCGGCTTCTCGCACCGTGTCGCGCATAATGTAGAAGCCCTTTTTGCGCGGCACCTGCATGCCCCGCATCACCATGGGCAAGACGTAGCGTATCTTGAGCTCGGCGCCATATGCATCCGCAAGCTGTTTGACGCGATCGCGCACGATGCCTGTGTATGGACTACGGAAAGACAGGTACCAATGCAGCTCGGGTGCTGATGCTTTGGGTTCCACCGGCTGCGATGTTTCGATGGCCGGCGGCGCGAATAGTGGCGTGCGCGCATCGCCGGCACCAAACTCCTGTAACCGTGTCTCTATAAAGTGAAGACGATCCGGTCCCCAATACCACTCTCCGGCATAGAAGACCGTACCGCCTAAATAATGACCCAGCGTGTCTCGACGATTAGCAGCTGCAGCCAGGACCGCATCATCAATCGGGCCGGAACCGTCGGCCTCTAGCTCGCGCCGCCAAAGACGCTCACCAATGTCGGCCGCCTTTTCGTGGAAAACACCCGCCTCAATTGCGGCCAGCAGTTGCGTTTGTGCGATACCGACATCTGACGGCTTGGGCTGCTGCCCTGGATCAGAATATGCCAATCCCATCTTCTTGGCCAAGCGTGCCGCATCCTTGCGCGCATATGCATCCAGACGGGCGCGGTCAGGCGCTGCCCAATCTGGCGGGGACGGTGTAATATGGACATGCAAGTCCACATCATATCGCCGCGCAAAATCCGGCAAAAGCTGTGCCATCAAATGCGAGTACGGATCGCTCGCATCATGGAAATATTCGACCTTGTGCGGCAACCCTTTTGCCCGGCGGGTCTTTTCCGCTTTACGGCGCTTGGCATCCCGCCGCGCTGGACTGAACAGCGTCTTGGCAACCTTGTTTTGCAAAGCAGCTTTCAGTCTCATGGCTCACCCATTGCGTTCGATTCACTTTGATCATTATGGCATTAGAAATGCCATTACAATGACTTTGTTCAACACCTACTTCAACTCGGTACACCGCCCTCGAACACATTGATTGCCCGATTGAACGGCGCTTGTCGGTCTTGATCATAGCCCGATGACGCAATCACACCCGGTTGCCACAACACATCAGCTTGCGCCGCAGGCAAAGTCTCTTTCAAGGTTTCCTTCGCCGGCTTCGGCAGGCTTGCCCAGGCGCGCCGCAACTCTTCCAGACACCAGACACGATAGCGCGAGCTTGGTGCCTTGCGATAACAGTGTCCTTGAATGGTCAGATCGAAACGTTTGTTGCCTTGCGCGAACGCTTGAGCATTCTGGCGATGCTGGGCGAGATTGGTCTCGCAAAGCTCAACAAGTAGCGCCGCCAGCGCTTCATCCACGTGCTCGATATGCTGCGCGCCTGCTGCATTGGGCTTGGCATTCCACATCCGGGCGACCCATTGATATACGTCTGGCGCCCGCTCACGCATAATTTCTGCCGGCGTCGGGTCCTGGCTGAAATGCCGGAACATCGGTGCCATCATCCCAAAGTCAGCAATCGTTGGAGTGTCTCCGAGCAGGAAGGGGCGTTGTTGCAGGATGGCCTGCATGAGGTCCAGCGCGGTCAAATAGGTCTGGTCGGCATGCGCGCGCGACTCCCGTCTGACGCCATCCCCGCGCACATATCCGAAATATTGACGCCGCTTCAGCATGTTGAGGGCCAGGAAACGAGGCAGCGGCAACGTGCCTCGGACCAGCTCATTATAGAGAAACTCGGCGGCATATTGGCGCGACGCGCGATAGGTCCAGCGATAGTGCATGGCGGAACGCCAGAGCCACTCATCGGCATAGTCCTCGATCAGAAGCGCGATAAAGTTCAACACCGGATCTTCGGGGTAAATGCTGGCGGCCCCTTGTTGGCTTTCCAACCAGGCAATCATCGGCGTCGTATCGGTCATCCAGCGGCCATCGGCCAGCTGCACCACCGGCATCTGAACAATACCCACGCCCTCGATCAGTTTCTTGCTGTGGGCAACGGTCGGGAAGGAGTCATAAGCAATGCCGCGATAGCGAAGATAAGTTTCAAACTTGCCGGTATAGTATGAGATCTTGCTACCATAGACCCCCATGATGCCGGGCGCATTGCTCGCATGCATCATGATAGCACTCGCTTCACGACCAGGCGGAGCGCTCGATAAAGACCATAAAGCAAAATGAGAAATACGCCGCCAATCAGCAGCAAGTATCCGCCATATTGCTTGCGCAGACGCTGGGACGTATTCTCTAGGATTTGTTCCAACGAGTGATACCCGTCGGGCATTTCAAGCACACCGACGTGTTCAGCATAATCTGAATACGCGGTCAGCATATCCGCCAGTATCTCAGGCTCCGCGGCGCTCAAATCGACCGTTTCGCCTGGGTCTTGGCGCATATTAAACAAGCGCCAAGTTCCGTCACCCGCTGGCGGCATCGTTCGAGTGATCTTATGGTCGCCTTTGTAAAGCGCGCTGTTGCCCGAAACTTCAATCGCACGAATATCATCCGCGCCGTACACACTGCTAACCTCGCCGCGCAGCACAGGAAGAAGGCTACGTCCCGACATGGGTTTGGCGCTGGCTGGTGCAGGCGGTGGGTCCACCCAGTCCAACAAGGTTGGGGCGATATCGGAGACCATCGCAGGTGACTCGACAATGGAAGGCGCCAAGCCTGGACCCGCAATAATTAGGGGAGACCGGATGCCACCTTCGGTCGCATAAAATTTGTACAGCGCACCAGGCGACGCCGCCGCGTTTGCCCATTCCGGCCCGATGAAACCCCAGCTCCCAACCAGGCCTGCGCGCTCCGGATCAATATGGTAGCCGTTCAATGAGCGCCAAATCGCGAGGCGGGCATCATTGTCACCGCGATTAAACTCCGGACCATTATCCGAGGCGACAACAAAGATCGTATTGTCGTACTGACCGTCTGCCCGCAAGTGCGCGATGAAGCGGCCAATATGGAAATCCATGGCTTCCAACATGCCGGCATTCACTTCCATCATCGCTGTATAAAGTTCGCGCTCTTCATCATTGAGGCTCGCCCAGGGCCGCGCATCGTCCGCCATCGGTGCGATCGGGGCACCGACTGGAAACAGACCAATCTCCTGGGCGCGCGCGTGTCGCTTTTCTCGTAGAGCTTCCCAACCATCATCATAGACGCCGTCATAATTGGCGGTGAATTCTGCTGGGGCCTGGACAGGAATGTGGATGGCCTGGAATGGCAAATAGGCGAAGAAGGGTTTGTCGGCATCGGTCTCGCCCAGGTACTCGATCATTTTGTCGACGATAAATTCAGACGAGTAGAAATCGTCTGGTAGATCGACTTCCTTGCCATCCTCCCACCACGGCGCATCGTGATAGTAAGGCATATAGGATTTGTCCTGCCAGTTATCGGCGCCTGACGCGGCGAGTGAGAACGATCTTTGGAAGCCGTGCTTGTCCGGCATTTCATCCGCGGTTTCACCCAAATGCCATTTGCCGCTCATCAATGTGCGATAGCCGGCGGCGCCAAGACGATCCGCCAGTGTCAGCACACCAGGCTCGAGGGCCATGGAGTAGCCTGGCTGCCCCTTATGCTCTTTCGGCAGCACTTCAGGAATGGTCGCCACGCCGGTCAGGTGATTGTCGAGCCCCGTCAGCAGCATCGCCCGAGTTGGCGAACATAGCGGCGAGGTTCGGTATTGCAAAAACATCGCGCCGCGCGCGGCCAAGGCATCCATGTGCGGCGTACGGGCTTCGCCGCCATAGACACCGATATCCATAAGCGCTGCGTCATCAATCAAGATGATGACGATGTTTGGCGGATCCGCTTCTTGCGCTTGCGCAAAACTGACGCCAAGCCAGCTGATACATCCGATCAGAAACAATCGTCCCCAATGGCTGCGCCAACGGTTTGGTTCGGTTGCTTGAGAAGTCCCCACGATCCTATGCCATTTGGTCATGCTTCCCATCCATTTTTTGACACTCACCGTGCCAACATATTCAATGCCCCGTGATACGCAAGTCGATGTCTGGCTCGTTCCGAAATCCGAACCCCGGACTCAAGCCCACCCCTGAAGACGCGCCGCATCTTCTCGTACCTTTTCTGGTCCGCCGAGCAGTTGCCGATTGGCGCCGATCCGCTTGAACCAATAATGCAGTCCAACCAGATCCGTGAAACCCATTCCGCCATGCACTTCGGTAGATGTCCTGGCGATAAAGGTTCCCACTTCCGAAAGATGCGCTTTCGCGAGACACACCATCATGGCGGCCTCGTCCATATTCTCATCAACCGCATGTGCCGCATGCCATACCAGAGCGCGGGCGGGCTCAAGATGCGCGGCCATTTCAGCACATAAGTGTTTGACCGACTGAAAACTGCCAATCACGCGGTTAAACTGTTTGCGCTCTTTCGCGTATTCCACGGCTTTGTCCAACATCGCTTGCGCGGCGCCAAGCGTGTCCGCCGCCAGAAGCAAGCGTCCGGCTTCGACGACCCGGTCAGCGGCATAACCCGGACTATTCTCACCGCTCAACGCGGTGGCAGGCGCATCGTTGAATACCAGTTCCGCCAGGTCTCTCGTGCGATCGATCGTGAGGTGCGGCGTTCGAGAGATGGCATCACCCAGGGCGGCAATATGCAAATGGCCCGCTTGGTCCGTGACGAGGACATGCGTGGCATTTTGCAACCCTATCGCGAACAGACTTTTCCCGGACAGTTGGCCATCCATTGCGGTGACGCCTGCGCCTTCCCTGGCGCCGACATGTTCCGTCACAGCCGCGCACATGCGCACCTCACCAGACGCGATCCGTGGCAGCCATTCGGCTTTCTCCGCCTCTGTCCCCGCGGCTTCAATGCCGGTAATTGCCATAGCCGTTGCCATATGCCCCACCGGCGCAACCGCGGCGCCTACTGCCTCTTGGATCAGCGCAGCATCCAGCAGGCCAAGTCCCAAGCCGTCATAGGTTTCGGGGATCAAAACCTGACCAACACCCAGTTCTGCCAGTCCGGCATTGATTGTGTCACCTTTGCCGACATCGCCATCCGCAACTTCGCGTACCGTGTCTAAGGCCGCCGCTGACTCCAAATAGCCTTTGATGGAGGCTTGAAACATGCGCTGGTCGTCTGAGAGTCCAAATTCCATGTCGTCTGCCTCCTATGCCGCTGCCGGGCGGGGTTCGCGCGGCATGCCGAGCCCGCGTTCGGATATGATATTCTTTTGAATCTGCGCTGTGCCGCCACCGATTATGAGGCCCAGATCGTACATGTATTTGCCCTGCCATTGGCCGAAGTCGCGCAAATACGGCGTGTCCCCGTAGAGCAGCCCGAATTCGCCCATCGCATCAATCGCCAGGCGGGCCAGTTCGTGGTTCAGCTCACACCCTTGCAGCTTGATGATGAGGCCGGCCATGCCCGCGCTCTCGCCTTTAATCCGCTGGCTTGTGACGCGCAGCCCATTGGCTTGCATGGCATAGACGCGGGCCTGCAAAGCCACCAAACGATCGCGAAATACCGGATTGTCGATCAGGCGCTCGCCATTGATGGTCTCTTTTTGCATCAAATCGGCAATCGCCAGGAGCCGCGTCTTGGCGGCGTTTGGATCTCCCAGCATGCCTCGCTCATGCGTCAGGGTTGCATTGGCAACCTGCCATCCTTTGCCAGGCGCCCCGACAATCTGATGACGCGGCACGCGGACATCCGTGAAAAAGACTTCGTTGAAATTGGCGTTCATGGTCATGTCGACCAGCGGGCGAACTTCAATGCCGGGCGTATCCATCGAGAAGATCAGGTAGGAAATGCCGTGATGCTTATTGGCATCAGGCTCGGTGCGCACGAGGCAAAAAATCATATCCGCTTGTTTGGCGGTCGAGGTCCAGATTTTCTGGCCATTGATGATGTAATCATCGCCGTCAATTTCACCCTTCGTGGTCACGGATGCGAGGTCGGATCCCGCGCCAGGCTCTGAATAGCCCTGACACCAAATCATCTCACCATGCAGGGTCGGCCGAATGTAGGCTTGCTTCTGTTCTTCGGTGCCGAGCTCCAACAAGGTTGGCACCAGCATGGAAACACCTTGATTGGCGATGCCTTTCGGCAAGCCGGTCCGCGCGAACTCTTCAGCGATGATACGCGATTTCAGAATATCCGGTTCAGCGCCATAGCCGCCATATTCTTTGGGGATGGTGCGGGCGGCCAAACCATTCTCGATGAGCCATTTCTGCCAAGCTTGCCGACGCGGGTTTTTCATCCCGCGATCCGCCTGAGTCGGCGCTTTGTCTTGGTTATCGGAAAGCAGCTTGGCGATCTCATCGCGAAACGATTCATATTCAGAGCTTAGGCTTAAATCCACAATCTTATCCTTCGTTCGAATTCCGAAAGCGCGCGCCAGGCGCGGGCGGGGTTTCAGGCGCACCAGCGAAACACTGGGCTTTGGACATCCAGTCCGTCGCTGTCGCTCCAACGACGTCGAGCTCGGTATCAGCGACATTTCGCGTTTGCGTCACAACTTGGCAGAATTGCTCGGCCAAGCCGCGAATACGATTGGTCTCACTCTCCTCGCCATAGGTCCAGACCGCCCCGGAAGGTGCGGTAAGCTCGAGGAATGGCATCGGCCCGGGCGGGGTTTCCTGTCGGGTCTTATAGGTCCAGCCAAATGTATTCACGCCGAGCACAACAATATTCTGAATGCGGTCTGCGTTCTCGCGCTCAACGCCAAGGTGATCATACGCCTCCTGACCATGCGCCCATGTTTCCATCAGGCGCGCCGTGATAGACGAGCGTGCGCTCATATCGGGACCAGCCCATTTCAAGCGTGCTTTCGGATCAGCGTCGGCATAAATATCGGCGGTGCGATCCACATCTTCGTGCCAACTTTCGAGCAATTCTTGTCCCGCCAATTCATTGAAATGCGCGCGCTCAAACCCGCGCATCCCGCCATCATGCTTCATCACGCCTCCAAGACGCCGGGTCAGCTCGGCTTCATCGGTGAGTTGCAATCCGGCCATCTGGTTCCAGAAGTGGAGATGCTGGAGCACCGCATTAATAGTCCAGTCCTTGAACAAGGTGGGCTCATCGAAACGGGTCGCATCCGCACGATCCAGAAGCGCGAAAAGAGCTTTGCTTTCGGCGCGAAAATCTTCAGCTTGTTGCATCCTGTTCGCTCCCGGTTAGCTCATGTCCATGGTCTGCATCAGACGCTCATAAGCCATGAGATAGTCTTCCTTGAATTGTTGCACGACCTGTCCGGCAGACATGGATTGGCTCATCAGACCAACCCCCTGGCCGACCCAATATGTGGCAAGGTCTTTGGCGCCCGCGTGACCGCCCTGGCTGAGCTTGTCGATATGCGACAAAGCCGGTTCCGAGATCAGTGACTGGAGCGGCATTGGCAGCGGCGTCGGCGCGTCCTCCGCTTCCCAGGCATCAGTCCATGGCGAGCGCAATTGACGCGAATGCTTGCCCGTGCGCGACCGCGATCGAACCGTGTCGCGTGATGACGCAGACAACATTTTTTCTTTCACAATCGGATTGGTTTCTGCCTCACTCGTGGTCAGCCAAACCGAACCGCACCAGGCGCCGGATGCGCCCATGGCCATCGCCGCTGCCATCTGCTCGCCCGTGGTGATCCCGCCCGCTGCCAGAATCGGCGTAGTCTGCCCCATATCACGGATAGCGCGCGCGACTTCAGGGATTAACACCAATGTCGAGACATCGCCGCAATGCCCGCCAGCTTCACCCCCCGCGACGATCAGCACATCGACGCCGGCATTCACTTGATTAACTGCATGCTCTTTGGCGCCCACCAGGGCGCCCGTGGCGACGCCATGTTTTGCCGCTAGCTCCATCATCGCTTTGGGCGGCACACCCAAGGCGTTGACGATCATCTTGATCGGGTACTGGAAGGCCACGTCCATCGAGGACAGAGCGCCATCCTCGCCGAGATTGCGTGCAAAGCTGAGGGAGTTACTGCGCTTGGATTCCAGGTCGACATCTTCGATGCCATGATCTTTCATAATACCAGCCGCAAATTTCTTGTGCTCATCCGGAACGGCGTTCAGTAAGCGGTCGCTATCGAACCCTTCGGATTTACCCTCAAACTTGTTCGGTACGATGAGGTCGACGCCGAATGGCTTGCCGTCAATATTTGCGACAATCCAGTCGAGCTCTTCTTTCAATCGATCCGGCGGCAGATTGACCGCCCCAAACACGCCCATGCCACCTGCCTTGGACACGGCGACCACAACATCCCTGCAATGGGTGAAAGCGAGCAGCGGAAACTCGATATCCAGCAACTCGCATACGGGTGATTTCATCATGGCCTATTCTCCCTCGTCCGTGGTGATCTCCAGGATCAGTTCATCTGCTGCGATCTGCTCGCCAACCGTGGCTGCGATCAGCTCAACCGTGCCGTCTATTTCGGCGATAATCTCATGCTGCATCTTCATGGCTTCCAGAATGGCGAGTTTCTGCCCTTTGGTCACGGCATCACCCCGCGCAACCATGATCTCCAAAAGTTTCCCATGCATGGGCGACAAAACCGTTCCGCCTCCGCTTTCTTCGTCATTCGAGCGCAAGCGCAGGGACAGATTTTCGATCAGACGCGTTTCGCGCGCGGACGCAATGTGAATGCGATCCTCATCGAGATGATAGGCCATTACGGCGGCTTCGCCTTGGATCAGCAATTCGGCGCGGTGAGAGTCGTTTCGCGCCGTTGCGACCTCGACAGCTGTCTCGCCAAAGTCGACCCGAACACCTGCCTGCGTTGGTGAGGTAAGCGCTGTTTCAATTTGATCGCCACAAGCATACTCGGCGGACGTCGCCAGATCATGCGTGCTCGACCAGCCTCGTAGGTCAGGATGAACCGCGATCGCATCGCCAAACGCCGTATTTTGCCGCGCAGCCGCATCCAGTGCGATCGCCGCTGCGAATATTTCAAGTCTCGGCGCATCTTTCTGAAACCCCTCATCGCCATAGGTTTCAGCAATGAACGCAGTCGTCGCAGCGCCGACTGCAAACGCGGGTTGAGAAAGAGCATCAATCAGGAAGTCTCGATTGGTTGCGGGTCCGAAGAAAGCGGTCGACTCGAGCGCGGCAAGAAGTCGCCTCAGCGCCTCAGCTCTTGTATCGCCTTTGGCGATGATCTTTGCGACCATGGCGTCATAGAATGGCGATACATCTGACCCGGTTTCGATGCCGTCATCGACACGAATGCCTTCGCCTTCAGGCGGCGCCCAGTGAAGCACGCGTCCTGTGCTCGGCATAAAGTCATTCCCGGGGTCCTCCGTATACAGACGAACCTCAATCGCATGCCCGGTCAGTTGAACGTCGTCTTGCGTCAAGGGCAAGGCACGACCCTCGGCGACGGCAATCTGCAAAGCGACCAGGTCCAGG
>JBCCDZ010000040.1:0-15127 GCA_039030525.1 Pseudomonadota bacterium
ATTTCATGTCCGCCTTTGCCGGGAATAGTCTGATCATGAAAGGAAACGCCAGGCTCTGGTTTCGCGGCAAACATGGCCAGGCCTTCAATCGCAGCCGCCTGTGCCACGTCTGGCTCCAGCGATGACATTGGCGGCTGCTTGGCAGCGCCATGCGAGATGAATTGCAAATTGGGATCGAGCGTGCGCCCACCAAGCACAAGCGGTTCACCGCCGGCCATCTTGATTTTCCAGCTGGCCGGTAACTTCAGCAGCAGTTTGGCAATTGTCGCCTGCAGACTCATTTCCGCGGCCCTCCCAGATCGTCTTATTGTCTGGGCTCAATCTGACCTAGCCATCAGATTTGGCAAGCGCTTCAATCCCGGCAAGCATGACTTTTGCAGCTAGATCGGTTGCTGCCTTAGGGGCAACCGGGCGGCGTTTCAGCATATGGTCGCCCATTTCGCGCGCCATGCCGATGGCGGCCGCGGTGATATAATCGCAATCGAGATGGCCGAGACCGATCTTGTCCATGACGATTTCGAGGTCGGCGCAAATTTCGTCTGACACGGTCTGCATTTCCGGCGTATCGACGCGGACACCGATCAGGCTCATATGCGGCATGCCTTCTTCGATGGCTTCATCATTCTCTTCAGCCAGGAAATTGAAGTACGCGCCATAGGCTGCATAGAGATAGGTTTCGAGATCAGTGGCTTCTTCGCGTACTTTCTGCAGCAGCGGGCGAAAGCGCAGAACACTGTCCGTGGCAATCGCTTCGAACACTTCTTCCTTGGACTTGAAGTAATTGTAAAACGTACCGCTGGCCAAATCGGTCTCGCGAATAATGTCGCGAATATTGGTGGCTTCATAGCCGATCCGAGCGAACACGATCCGTGCAGCATCAAGGATCGCCCGGCGATTGGCTTCTTTGGCGCGGGCGCGCTTGCCCATTCTCACATCTGGTTCGATCGTGACTGTCATAAACTCTCGTATCCCACACTCTTGTTTAGACTGCCTTAAATCGTGACGATGCGTCAACTTTTAAGTTGCAGTGCATCGTCGAGGCGCAAACGCCGCCGAACGCTAAGGAAGACGCCCCATAAGGCGCGCAAGCCGATCAGGCCGAGAATCCCCCACATCGGCTCGCCGATGGCCGCCATCGCGAAGGCGCCTGCGAAGATCCCGATATGAAGGACGATGATCCGGCCATAAGGCGCCATCATTTCCTTGTCGATCGAGGTCCGGCGATATTCACCGCCCAGAATATAGTCCTGGGCGAACAGAAAAATTTGCAAGGCGATGATGACGAGGACGAACGTGGTCATATTCGGCGCTGATTGCAGGGCTGCATTGATCAGGCCGGATGGCGACGGAAAGCCGAGACTGGCTTCGGTGTTCATGGTCGCGAATTCGTGAACAAAGACGCCATGAACGAAACAGAACATGCCATAATGGACAACAAAGAACGGCCCTAGAAACAGCATGCCGATCATTCCGATCGGGTGTTCCTTGACGCTGGCTGCAAACATTTTTGCCAGCGCCACGGCGCCGAGAATGAGGTTTTCGAGCCAGTAGAGCAGGACCAGCGGCGCCGCGCCCCAGCCCATGGTGAGCACGGCCCAGATGGGGAATAGATCGACCGCCAGAATGACCCAGGACACAGGGTCGCGATAGGTTCGCGCTAATGCATTTGGATCGAGAAAATTGAGCAAGCGATCAGTCCCCTAAAGATCAACTCAGTTCATCCAAGCCACTCCAGCGTGGAAAGTCCAGCGGGTTATTGGCGGTCAGGCCCCAGGATTTCTGCGGTGTATCATACGAGCCAGTCAGGATTTCATAATGGATATGAATGGCGGTCGCATTACCGGTCCTGCCCATCAGGCCGAGCGGCTGGCCAAAGCCAATTTCCTGGCCCGGCGCGAGACCTCGGGTGAAATTCGCGAGGTGGGCATAGCGCGTGTAAACACCATTGCCATGGTCGATCAGGACCTGATTGCCGAATCCGGTTTGCTGGCTGACTTCCAGGACCCGCCCGGGGGCTGCGGAATAGACCGTGCTGGCCGGCTTTGATTGCAAGTCGATGCCTTTATGCGGTCGGCCATAACGCGGTCCGAAGCCAGACGTCATGCAAGCGCCATTGACGGGTGCCGTAGCCAGCAAGACGCCATTGGCGACGATCAGCGCATCATAGGTCAGTACCCGGCCATTGCGATCGGTATCCGGCCGATTGGCGAAGGATGGCGTGCAGGCATACAGATAATAGTCCGGCTGGAACGGCCCTTGCGCGGCGCGCGTTGTTTGCGGTTGAGCTGAGACTGACCCTTGCGGATAAGACACAGTCGGGGGCGGCCGTGACGAACACGCGCAAAGGCCTGCGATTGCCAGCCCCGCAATCCATGTTCTCATTTGTCGGTCTCCATCGGGCTACGCCGAGACGCGCGCCCGTTTCTTGCCCTTTTCCAATTCTTGCATCAGGTCTCTTACATAAGTGTTGAAGTCGACCTGCATGGTGTGGCGCGCGGCTTGATAGAAATGGCCCATATGGGTCTTTTCATCCGCGGCGGTGACACGGTCCATGTCCGTGGCACTTGGCAAGACATATTCGCCGGCAATCAAGGCGGCGAGCAGCTTGGATTGCTGTTCGGCAAAATTAACCAGTGTCGGCAATGGCTGCGCCAGCGCCAGAAAGAATAGGTTTTCATAGCCTGGTTTGACCAACCGTTTGAAGAGCGGGAATCGGTTCTCTTTCGGAGTCAGCTCGGGATCGTCAAAGAACGGGAAAGAGACCTTATACCCGGTTGCCCAGACGATCGCGTCGATCTCTTCGCGCGTGCCATCGGCGAACACGACTGCGCCGGGCTCAAACCGCTCAATCGCGCCCTTGGCGGTGATGTCGCCGCAGCCGACCCGGGTCAGGAATTCTCCTGAAACAGAAGGATGCGCATCCAGCGGCTCATGGTCCGGCTTGGGCAGGCCATAATCTTGCGGATTGCCGATCTCTTTCTTGATCTTGGAACGGGCCAGCGCGCGGCCAATACTCATCGGCATCCAGCTTGGCAGGATCGCTTTATCTGCCGGTTGTCCTCCGAGATATTTTGGCATGACCCAGACACCGCGACGCATCGAGATGATGAGTTTTTCAGCGATTGGGCGCTGCGATAGCTCGGACGAGATATCCATGGCTGAATTGCCGGCCCCGACGACGAGGATGCGCTTGCCGCGAAAATCATACGGCGCGAATGGATCCTCATAATGGTGGCTGTGAATCTGATAGCCTGCAAACGTATCCTGCCCAGGATATTCATCTGGCGTGCGCGGATCCCAATGATGACCATTGCCGACGAACAGCCATTGATAGGTCTGTGTCTCGCCGGTCGACAGGGTAACGTCCCAATCGCCGTCCTCGCGGCGCACCACCTTGTCGACACTGGTATTGAAGGTGATCGTCTCGCGCAGACCGAAATGATCCACATAATCGTGGAAATATTGCAGCAATTGCGCGTGATGTGGAAAGTCTGGCCAATCCTCAGGTACGGGATAGTCTTCAAACGCGAGGCGCCATTTCGACGTGTCGATGTGCAGGCTCTGATAGCAGGACGACATGCCATTGGGGTTCTTGTAATACCAATTGCCGCCAATATTGTCAGACGCCTCAAAGCAATCATAGGCAATGCCATAGTCTTTCAGGCGCTTGGCCATCGTGAAACCACTACAGCCCGCACCGATAATGCAGGCCTTGCCAGTCTTTCCCGCATCGAATGCCATATCCGGTCCTCCCGTGGGGTTATCCGTTTGATTGCGTCGAAGAGATGGTATAGCCGCACCATTGAACGTCAATTTGCGACCCCGCGTCAATTTACGAGGCCGTCATGAGCAATCCGCTGGAAGACCAGGATGCCCGCATTCAATTCATGCGGGACAATATGACAAATATGATGTCAGTTGCGCCGTGGGCGAATGAGATGGGGTTCGAAATTACCCGGATCGAAAAAGGTCATGTCTGGGGCGTGCAGCCGTTTCGTGAGCATCTCATCGGCGACCTCGAAAATCGTGTCATTCATGGCGGCGTGATCACCACGCTGCTCGACAATCTTTGCGGCATGTCCTGCAGCACAGCCATGCGAGAATTTCGCTTCGTCGCAACGCTGGATCTGCGCATTGACTATATGCGCCCCGCTGAAAGTGGGCGGGATATCCTGGGTGAAGCCGAATGCTATCATTTGACCAAATCCGTCGCCTTCTGCCGCGCCTGGGCCTATCATGAAAGCCGCGACAAAGTCATCGCCACCGCGCAAGGCGCGTTCGCGATCAACAAGCCGCGCAGCAATTATAATAAGGGTGATCAGCTATGAGCGAGACCCTGACCCGCGGCGAACAGCTGGAAGGCTTTCTGACACAGGTTCCAATTGTCAAAACTCTGGGCATGCATTGCGACATCAAGGGCGACGACATGGTTGGCGTGCTGCCATTCCAGGACAAGCTGATCGGTAATTTTACCATCAAAGCGCTGCATGGCGGCGCCATCGGGACGTTTCTGGAAATGACCGCCATGGCCCAGCTTTTCCTGGTCGCGGATGTCGAGCGGCCGCCACGCACGATCAATATTACAGTTGACTATTTGCGCCAAGGGCATGCCAAGGACCTCTATGCGCGCGCGACTGTCGTGAAGCTCGGCCGGCGTATGGCCAGCGTCCGCGCGGAAGCGTGGCAGAGCGAACGGGACAAACCCGTCGCGGCCCTGCTTGGACATTTTTTATTGGGCAATTCAGGTCGCACGGAATAGCGAGTCAAGGCGCTCTGAATTTGATACGGGTCATGTCTTCTTCGGGTCAGGCGGCGACGAAATGGGGTAAACATCAGAATATCCGCTCATCCCGGCGCAGGCCGGGACCTCTGGCAATCTTGGACGGGATTTGTGGCACGAGATCCCGGGTCAAGCCCGGGACCGTCGGTGCAGGGGTCCGCTTTCCTGACGCAAGTCAGGACCCATGGCGGTTGAAGGCAGCAACCAGCCGCCATGGATGCCAGCTTTCGCTGGCAATGCGGGTAAGAGTGCTTTCTGGGATGACAGGAAAGACGCCGGGAGCGGACTCGCGTGCGAAATGGAGGGGCTTATTTGCGTCAGCGTTTAATTGGCATGTGCGTCACATCCGCAGCCGTGCTCGGATTTATCATCATTGACTCTCAGCGATGCGGCTTGCCCGGGAAGTGCTTTTCCAGAAGTTTCGGAGACTTTTCCCACGGCGAAAGCTCAGTTCCAGCAAAGGGGTGGTCGTAAAGCAGCGTTGCATCCATCTCCCCATAATCCACGACACACTCCATGCTTTTCCAAACATGCTCTTTACCTGATCGTTCCAGGTAAGCGAGGAGGTTCCAGATAGCTTCGTTCACGCGATCAGTATCAGCTAAGCTATCGACAACTTTCGACTCATTCGTCGCATGTCTTACAAATGAGCGCATAACGTCATCAACGTATTCTGCGTACACTAAGACCTTCGTTTCGACCTCGCCGATCTGCTCAATCGCAGCCTGACCGATGTCGTTGTAAAGCGCTGAACTTTTTTTCAGACTTGGTTTCTTCCGACGAAAGAATTGGAACATGTCCAGAGGTCCTCTGCGTGTGAGCCTACTGCGATACAGAGCGACCTCTATAGTCGCAATTGCTTGGTGACAGTATACTCTGTTCGCGGTCGATTTTGAGCGCCCTAAGCCTGACGTTGATGTCCGCTTCGACGCCGGAAGCTGACACCGTATCAGCGTCCGGTCGATCACCGCCAAAATCGCAAGAATCGGGTGGCACGGCAAAGCGAATCTTCGAGGATGTGCTAGAGGGCAATCGCTGATCGGGGCTAAACCGATGTACACATGACTAAGAATGGAGCGTTCGTTATGATGGACGGTTTTTCCAATACGCCAGAGCCACCTTATTACGCGGTTATCTTTACCAGCACCCTGGGTCCGCGCGACGACGGCTATGATGCTATGGGCAAGGCCTTGGTCGAACTCGCCGAACGCCAACCGGGGTATCTCGGCATCGAAACCACCCGAGGTGACGACAACCTTGGCATCACGGTTTCCTATTGGGAAGACGAGGCAAGCATCCTCGCCTGGAAGCAACAGACTCAGCACTTGATGGCGCAGAAAAACGGCATCGAGAAATGGTATTCTCATTACGAGCTTCGCGTCGCGAAAGTTGAACGCGCCTATACCGGCCCCATAGGCAGGTCTGTGGACTAGGGCCAATGGGGATTCAGATGGATACAATTGCAGAAATACGTCCCTATCGTGAAAGCGATAGGGAAGGGGTTATGTCGCTGTGGGACGTGGTTTTTCCAAGTGGAGCGGCGTGGAATAAATCTGAAGACGTCATCGCCACCAAACTATCAATGCAGCCTGAATTATTCTTCGTTGCTGTTCAAGCAGACCGCGTTGTTGGCACGATCATCGCCGGGTTTGACGGCGTCAGAGGGTGGGTGCATCGATTGGCGGTTTGTCCAGATCAGAGACGACAAGGACTCGCTTCAAAGCTGATGCGGCGCGCGGAATTTGACCTGAAGAAAATGGGGTGTCCGAAGCTCAATTTGCAGGTGCGGGCTTCGAATTTGGAAGTGCTGAAATTCTATCAATCTCTAGGCTACGCGGTCGAGGAGCGAGCCAGCCTGGGCAAACCTTTGTGAGGCGGCAGAGCGTCCTTAACTCCAACTTAGACATCCGTGCCAGCTGCGCGATGCATCGCCGCGACAAAAAACATCAATCTCCCGCTCTGATCGCTTGTTTCGTGTCGCGAGTCTGATGACAGTATGGGTGATGGGTTCCGATCTAGAACATACGCTCGATCACGCGCGCGATCTTTTACAGCGCATCTATGGCTATGAGGATTTTCGTGGCCTGCAGGCAGATGTCATTCAAGATGTGTTGGCTGGACGCGATGGACTTGCGGTCTTGCCGACCGGCGGTGGCAAATCACTCTGTTATCAAATCCCGTCCATGCTGCGCGAAGGTGTGGGGCTGATCATCTCGCCGCTGATCGCCTTGATGGCGGATCAGGTCGATGCCTTGAAAGCCCTGGGTGTGCGCGCTGAACGCCTGGATTCCTCGATGCCGCATGAAGACCGCGTGGCGGCCTTGCAGGCGGCGCGACAAGGCGACGTGGACATGCTCTATGTTTCACCGGAAGGCCTGTCTGGCGGGTTGTTGAGCGCGCTCAGCAAACTGAAAGTCTCATTGATCGCTGTTGATGAAGCGCACTGTGTGAGCCAATGGGGCCATGATTTTCGGCCGGATTATCGCGCCCTCGGACGCCTGAAAACGGCCTTTGCGGGTGTGCCGCGTCTGGCCGTGACCGCGACCGCCGATGCGCGCACCCGGGCCGACATATTGGAACAACTGGATCTCACCGATCCCGCTGTTCATGTCGACAGTTTCGATCGCCCGAACCTGACGCTTGGGGCAGAGCCGAAGGTTGGCAACAAGACCGACCGCCTGGTCAGTCTCATTCGCGCGCATAAAGGCGAAAGCGGCATTGTCTATGCGGCGACCCGCAAAGGGACGGAGCAGGTGGCGGAAGCCTTGGAGAAACAAGGCATTGCCGCGCTCGCTTATCATGCTGGATTAGACGCCGAAGACCGGGCCGAACGACAGCGGCGATTTTTGCTCGAAGATGGCCTGGTCATGTGCGCCACCGTGGCATTCGGCATGGGCGTCGACAAACCGGATGTGCGCTTTGTTATCCATGCCGATCCACCCAAGACGA
The DNA here is from genome assembly GCA_039030525.1 of Pseudomonadota bacterium. GTDB lineage: Bacteria > Pseudomonadota > Alphaproteobacteria > Caulobacterales > Hyphomonadaceae > Henriciella. Next base: position 7,730 of record JBCCDZ010000040.1, read on the forward strand.
TCGAAGCCTATTGGCAGGAAGTCGGGCGCGCCGGACGTGATGGCGAACCGGCTGAAGGCTATGCGCTGTTCGGCCCGGCCGACCTGCGCCGCAGCTTGATGTGGAGCTATGATAGCGATGCAGAAGAGGCGATCAAACGGGTCCAGATCAACAAGACAAGGCAATTATTCGCTTTGCTCAATGGTGATGATTGCCGGCGCCAGGCCGTGCGCCGCTATTTCGGAGAGCAAGACGCCGAGCCATGTGGCACGTGCGACAATTGCCAGTCTCAGACGAGTGATCACTTTGATGCAACCCGCTGGGCGCAAATGGCGGTTTCAGCCGTGCTGCGCTGCGGTCAGAAAATTGGCCGCGGGCGGCTCGTCATCCACTTGCTGGGGCAGGCGAAGGATGGCTTTGACCAGGATCTGTCACAGCAATCGACTTACGGCATAGGCGCGGATTTGCCGAAATCGGGATGGAATGCGGTGTTTGATGAGCTACTGTTTACCGGCTTGCTGGCAGAAGGCGGCGAGGTCATGCGACCTTTCATCTTTGTGCCCGACCATGCCGTGGCCAAGTCGCTGTTCAAAGGCGATCAGGAGGTGTTGCTGAAATCCGATCCGACGGTCCGGCGTACGCGCAGCAAAGGTCGCAAAGTGTCCAGCGCGGCCTTTGCCGACCTATCTACGCGTGATCGGGAATTGTTCGATTTGCTGCGCAATTGGCGGGTGGAAATCGCCAAGGCCAAAGGCGTGCCGCCATATGTCATTTTTCATGACAAAACTCTGGCAACGATTGCCACAGAACGCCCTGCGGATGCGGGTGCGCTTTTGCAGATTTCTGGGGTCGGTGAGAAAAAAGCGGGGCGCTATGGCGATGACATTGCCCGGCTTGTCCGCGACGCGGCATGAGTGAAGGGACCGGCTATGGCCAGTCCCTTCTCTGCATTAATGCCCGTAGGCCGACTCACCGTGTGTTGCAGTGTCCAGACCGGTTTCTTCTTCATCAGCGGTGACGCGCAATGGCGTGATCAGTTTGACGCCGAAGAGAATGATGACGGTTGCAATCGCCGACCAAGCACAAACGGCAATCACACCGGTCAACTGAACCGTGAACTGATCACCGATTGAGGTCTCACCCAAGCCAGGCGCCATCGGTCCGACGCCGGCAAGAAACGGAATCAGTAGGGTGCCGAGAATGCCGCCAACACCGTGCACAGCGAACACATCCAGACTGTCATCTATTTTAAATTTGGTTCGGATCAAAGTGACAGCGAAATAGCAAGCCATGGCGGCCAGCGCGCCAATGAGTATGGCCGCCAATGGGCCCACTGATCCAGCCGCAGGCGTGATCGTAGCGAGTCCGGCGATGGTACCTGTTGCCGTGCCAACCAAAGTCGGTTTGCCAAATTTGATCCACTCAATCAGCATCCAGACCAGAGAGGCGGTTGCGGCGGATAGGTGTGTGACCAGCATGGCTTGCCCGGCCCCTGCATTCGCACCGACAGCTGAGCCGGCATTGAAGCCGAACCAGCCGACCCAGAGCATACACGCACCGAGCATCACAAAGGCGGGATTGTGCGGCGGTTTCATCTCTTCCGGAAATCCTACGCGTTTGCCCATCATGATGACAAAGACCAGCGAGCTGATCCCCGCCGTTGCGTGTACGACCAAGCCACCAGCAAAGTCGGCGACGCCTTGATCAGCCAACCAACCGCCACCCCAAACCCAATGACAGACCGGTGCATAGACAAACACCAACCACAGGACAGAAAACAGCAAGACGGCGGCGAAGTTCACCCGCTCCACATATGCTCCGACAATCAGGGCTGGTGTAATAATCGCGAAGGTCATTTGGAACATGACGAAGACTGATTCTGGTATGGTTCCAGACATCGCGTCGGTCGTTAAGCCGCCCAGGAAGGCGTTCGAAAGACCGCCCCAAAGCGCGCCAGCGCCGTCGGCAGCGCCATTGCCGTCGCCAAATGCGATCGAGTAACCAACCGCAACCCAGACCAAGGACATCAGACAGGCCAGTGCGAGGCATTGCATTAAGACCGATAGAACATTCTTTCCCTGGACCAGTCCGCCATAGAATAAAGCCAATCCTGGCAAGGTCATAAACAAAACCAGTGCAGTAGATGTCAGCATCCATGCCGTGTCGCCGGTATCAGCGAAGGCGGGTGCGGCGTTCAGAGAAAAACATGCAAGTAGAGATAAGGTGCGTGCCACACGGGCCGCGCCATTTTGTATAATAGTCATTTATTCGCCCTCCCGAAGCGAGCGCGAAGGCCAGCTTGATTTGGGTAATTGAGGCAATGGGCTTGCGCTCAAAATGGATGCCACAAGCGATTGATTGCCTAAGTATTGAGCAGTCATGCCCATTGTGTGGGCGAAAAATTTCGAGCGGCGCTCCTGACATCGAACGAACAAAGGTCTAAGCGACCCCGCATGTCTGAAACCTCCGTCTCCCGATCGCATGTGATGCGCCTCGCTGTTCCGGTGATGCTGGCGCAAGCTGCAATCGCGGCAACAGGTGTGGTCGATACGGCCGTTATGGGGCTGTATGGCGACAAGTCCGATCTCGCCGCCGTAGCGGTTGCGAGTGTTGCCTTCAGCTTCATTTATTGGGGGTTTGGCTTCTTGCGCATGGCGACGACAGGCCTGGTGGCGCAGGCGTTGGGCCGTGCGGACCGGACCGAGGCGCGCGCAACGCTGCAGCGTGGATTGTTACTCGGGGCGGCCTTTGGGGGCACGATTTTCCTATTCTCGCCCATTTTGCGCGCAGGCGTGTTCCTCCCCTTCGGTGCAGAACCGGATGTGGTGGCCTTGGCCGATGGATATTTCGCAGCACGTGTCTGGGGCGCACCCGCTCTGCTAACGCAATATGCGATCACCGGTTGGTTGCTCGGAACTGGCCGGACGGGCGCACTCCTTGCCATGCAAGTTGTTATGAATGGCGTGAACATCGTTCTGGATATCTGGTTTGTTGCCGGCCTCGGCTGGGGCCCTGCGGGGATTGGCGCCGGGACCGCCATCGCGGAATGGGTCGCCTTGCTCTTTGGCCTGGCTCTAGTCTGGCGCAGTCTGAAACCCGAAACGGGTCTGTTTGATCGCGCTGCGCTGCTGGCGCTGTTTAATGCTAATCGCGATATCCTCATTCGGACGCTGGCCTTGCTGTTCGCTTTCGCCTGGTTTGTTCGGTCCGGCGCGCAAATGGGGACGGCCCAATTGGCGGGCAATGAGGTTTTGCTGCAATTCATTACGGTTGCGGCATTCGTGCTCGATGGCTTTGCCTTTGTGGCAGAAAAAGAAGTCGGCGAAGCGTATGGTGCACGTGATCCGACCCGCTTGCGTCGGGCCATGCGGGTCACCACCGAATTGGCTTTCGGGTTCGGTGTGTTGATCAGCGCGCTATATCTGGTCGGAGGCAGCGTTATCATTTCGAGTTTTATCAGCGATGCGGAAGCACGTGAGGCCGCTTTGGCATATTTGCCCTTTTGCGCGGCCGTTCCCGTGATCGGCGTCGCGGCTTACCAGCTGGACGGGTTCTTCCTCGGCGCCACACAAGGCCGCGCCATGCGCAATGCGGCCATCTTTGTGACCATCGCCTATGTCGCTTTGGACCTGACTTTGCGGCCCGTATTTGGGAATGCGGGCGTGTGGGCCGCGTTTCTTGGCATGTATGTATTTCGTGCAGCAGCGCTTGGCTGGTATTTGCCCAGCCTTATGCGCGCGACGGCAGGTCCGCACCAATCGCAGCCTCAACAGAGCTGAATCCATCGGCCTTTATCCGCGCGCCCAAGTCTTCATTGATTTTCGCGACCAGGCCTGGACCGTGATAGACAAGGGCGGAATAGAGTTGCACCGCGCTCGCACCTGCACGGATTTTGGCATAAGCGTCCGCGCCAGATGCGATGCCACCGCAGCCAACCAGGTCAAACTCACCGATCAGTTCAGACGCCAGGTCTTTCAACACGCGGGTTGATTTTTCCATCAGTGGCACGCCGGATAATCCACCTGTCTGCGCCTTCGCAGCGCTGACGAGATTGGCAGGACGGGCAATTGTGGTGTTGGAAATGATCAGTCCGGACAACCAATGCCCTTCGGCGCGAACGACGGCGATAATATCTGCCAGTGCGGCGTCATCCAGGTCCGGCGCGAGTTTCAGAAAGACCGGCTTCCAGCCATTAAAATCACCCGCATTGTCGGTCTCAAGAGCTGACTGCGCCGTGCTCTGGGCGGTTTCGCAACGTGACAGCAATTCCTGCAATGCGCCTTTGTCTTGCAAGCCGCGCAGCCGCGGCGTGTTCGGGCTCGACACATTGATCGTAATATAGTCGCAAACTGGATACACTGACGCGATGCCGATTTCATAGTCAGAGATGAAATCTGAGCTGGTCTTGTTCGCGCCGACATTTGCCCCGACTGGGCAAGTTGCGCTGGGCCGCGTGCGGCGCAGGCGTCGGACGAAATAGTCCAGGCCATGATTGTTAAAGCCCAACCTGTTGATCACGCCTTGGTCTTCGGTGAGGCGAAAAAGGCGTGGCTTGGGATTTCCCGGCTGCGGTTTCGGCGTCACGGTTCCGCATTCCAAAAACCCGAAGCCGAAGCGGGCCATCTGCGCGTGCACTTCGGCATTCTTGTCAAATCCCGCTGCCAGCCCAACCGGGTTCCACAATTGTAAGCCTGAATTTGGCAGTTTCACTGGCGTGTTCCAGGTCGATGGCGGGATATTAGGCAATCCGATGCCGAGCTTCAGCCCTTTAAGGGTCGCAGTGTGCGCCGCTTCTGGTGGTAATTGTTTGACCAGTGGCAGGGCGAGGTCGGGCAGGCTCATTGATCAATATCGCCGGGTAATTTCGGAACGCCATCTGGTCCCAGCACTAATACCCAAGTGCGTTTTGCAGCGTCGATCCGCAACGTTGAATAGAGGTGCGGGAAGAGTTGTCCTCCGCGGCTTTCTTCCCAGCGAATGGGGCTACCCATCTCTTCTGCGACATATTCGAGCAAACGGACATTTTCACTGTTCGGGTAATGCAGCGTCAGCGTTTCTGCCACTTGGGCGCGCGTCGACAGGTGAACATAGCCATCCCCTTCATCCAGCGCGGTTTGCGAATAGCCGAGCGATTCAGCGGTGTCCCAGTCGGCTGCGCTGAGGATTTTGTAGACGCGGGTGCGTTGCAACATGACCATGGTCGCCTTCTGCCGCGTTTTGAGGGCAAAAGGCAAGCCATCGCTTGTGGATGTGTCCGATGCTGGCTCGGATGATACGCAGCCTGACTGCCTGCCGGTCTCTGATATGCACATATAGCAGGAAATCCAGTTTTTATGGGCAAGAGGCTTGCGCGAAGGGCGCGTCTTGTGGAAGGACGTTCCGCTATGGACTGGGACAAGCTGAAATCTTTCCATGCAGCCGCAGAAGCGGGCAGTCTGACAGCCGCTGGCGAGCGGCTGAGCATTTCGCAATCGGCAGTTTCCCGGCAAATTGCAGCGCTTGAAGAGCAGCTCGGTGTGTCGCTATTCCAGCGCCATGCACGCGGCCTGGTCCTTACCGATGCTGGCCATACGCTACACCGTTCGACCGTCGATATGGCCACTGCGGCACAAGGCGCCAGCGCAGCGTTGCGGGATCAGCAGGATGTTGCGCAAGGTGAACTGATTGTGACGGCGCCGGTGGCATTTGGCTCGACCTGGTTGGTGCCGAGACTTGGACATTTTGTAGAACAGAATCCGGAAATGCGGATCGATTTGCGCCTCGACGATGGCGAGCATTATGATTTGCTGAAACTGGAAGCTGAATGCGCCATTCGCCTATGGGCCGCCGACAAGGCTGACTTGATCCAGCGAAAACTGGCAACTGTGGCGACAAATTTGTACGCGGCACCAGAATATATCAAAGAGCATGGCATGCCGCGCACGCCTCAGGATCTCGATAATCACCGTATCATTGCCTATGGCCGAACCGATAGTCCGATCCGGGCAATGAGCTTTGCGGAACGCGTGGGACGGGATGATGCCGGGCCCCGCAAAGCAGCGCTAACGGTGAACAATGTCTCAGCCATGCTGCGTGCAGTTGAGGCTGGGCTCGGGATTGCAGACCTTCCGGATTATATGGTCAGCGCTGTACCGCGCCTGGTACGCGTGCTCGAGGATTTCACCGGGCCGTCTTTTGACCTGTATTTTATATATCCCAGTGATTTGAAGCGCTCCAAGCGGATCGGAGCGTTTCGGGACTTCTTGACCGGGGAAGTTGATGCCTTTCGGGCCTCACCCTTGCGTCAGTGAGTATGACATTCGTGTAATCTATGCGAAAATGCATGCAATTATTGCGATCATGCATGTTGCAATTACAACCAAGTAGCCCATATACCCCTCGTGTTGAGGTTCCGGACACTTCCCAATCATTCCTCCGATTGGGCGTTTCCTCCCCCAGACGGAACCAACCTTACCGGGCCTGGCTGCGTATCGCGCCAGGCCCTTTTTTCTGTTTGAAGCCCGCTAAAACGGGACGCCATCATCAGTTTCGCCTTGATCGCCTGGTGCAAGGTCAGCAAAGCCGAATACACGCGGATCGTGTAAATGGCTCGGCCGAACGGTTGCCAAGGCATGCGCCATGACTTGCCGTACGCCGGGTTTGCGCGCTTCCCAATCATTCAGCATCTGTTTCATCGCCACGCGCTGAAGGCCATCCTGAGAGCCGCACAGATTGCACGGGATGATCGGAAACTGCATGGCTTGCGAGAATTTCTCCAAATCAACTTCGGAACTGGTGATGAGCGGGCGAAGGACCATCACGTCGCCTTCATCATTGAGCAATTTCGGCGGCATCGCGGCCAGCCGTCCGCCATGCACCAAATTCATCATGAAGGTTTCCAGCGCATCATCGCGGTGATGCCCAAGTACAATAGCGTCGCATCCCTCTTCGCGGGCGATCCGGTAAAGGATACCGCGCCGCAAGCGAGAGCACAGGGCGCAATAGGTGCTGTTCTCGGAGACTTTGTCCGTGACAATCGAATACGTGTCTTCCGTCTCAATACGATAATTGACGCCAGTGCGGTCCAACCACTGGGGCAGGACGTGTTTTGGAAATCCGGGCTGACCTTGGTCGAGGTTGCACGCTAACAAGTCGACCGGCAACGCGCCTTGCCATTGCAAGTCCAACAGGACGGATAGCAGGCCATAGCTATCTTTTCCGCCGGACAGGCAGACCAGCCATTTCGGGCGCTTTTCGGCCTTGCGATCGACCAGACCGTAAGTGTCAATAACCTGTAACGCATTGCGCGCGAGCCGTTTGCGCAGTTTCTTGAAGCTGACGCTCTTGGGAACATCAGTGAAAATCGGTGGGACCGTCGAAAATGAAGCAGTGTCAGGCATATCCCGCCTATGCCACGGCTCGGGGCGCTCACTCAAGCCA
>JBCCDZ010000041.1:0-14895 GCA_039030525.1 Pseudomonadota bacterium
CGTCAATTCATGAATCTTTTAACGTTTGGAACAGTGACTGGAGTAGCTCTAGGAGCATTGTATCCTGTTGTTAACTACTTTATTCCACCTAGTAGTGGTGGTACTGGGGGTGGTACAACAGCCATGTGGGAAGTCTCTGCTCTGTTTGAGAATATCGGCGTTGTCTATGATGGCATGTCGATGATGTCCAAACGCCGTGCTGTGGAAGATGCCGACGGCGCCGCTGACCTGAACGTGGGCAAAAGCGATATTCGCTTCGAAGCCGTCAGTTTTCACTATGGCAAGGAAAGCGGCGTGATTGATGCGCTCGATCTCAATGTCGCTGGAGGCGAGAAGATCGGGCTGGTCGGTCGCTCAGGCGCAGGAAAGTCGACCTTGGTCAATCTTCTGCTGCGGTTCTATGATGTTGAGCAGGGTGACATCACGATTGATGGCCAATCCGTGCGGAGTGTCACACAGACATCGCTGCGCAAACACATTGGCATGGTCACCCAGGACACGTCTCTGTTGCACCGCTCTATCCGCGAGAACATTTTGTATGGCGTGCCGGACGCAACCGATGAACAGGTCTGGGCCGCGATCGAACGAGCCGATGCGGCGGACTTCATTCACGATCTCGAAGATGCAGAAGGCCGCAAAGGTCTGGATGCTCAGGTTGGAGAGCGCGGCGTCAAACTGTCTGGCGGCCAACGCCAGCGCATTGCTATTGCCCGCATCTTCTTGAAGGACGCGCCCATCCTGGTACTTGATGAAGCGACCTCAGCGCTTGATTCCGAAGTCGAGGCTGCGATCCAGCAAAACCTGTTCAGCCTGATGGAAGGGAAAACGGTGATCGCCATCGCGCACCGTTTGTCGACCATTGCAGCAATGGATCGGCTCGTTGTGCTGGACAATGGCGGCATCACAGAAATGGGCACGCATGCTGAATTGCTAGAGAATGGCGGGCTCTATGCTGACCTCTGGGCGCGCCAGTCTGGGGGGTTCCTGGCCGGCCCCGCAGAGAAAGCCGCGGCGGAATAATTGCATCTGGGATAGATTATCCTGACAGGCGCACAGGCATCGCGTCCAGCCCGCGGGTCCCGATCCGTTTAGACCATTTCAAGCCGTTGCCTAATGCAAGGTTCGGCCAACGCTCGGCAATCTTTGACAGGGTCAGCTCGGCTTCCATTTTGGCCAAGTGCAAGCCGAGGCAGATATGCGGTCCACCGCCCCAGCCCGTGTGTCGATTGGGGCGGCGAAACAGATCCAGGGTCAATGGCGCGTCAAACTCGGCTGGGTCCAGATTAGCAGCGCCGAGCAGCGCGATGGTCTTATCCCCGCGCTTGAAGGGGACGCCTGCAATCTCGGTATCCTCAATGATGAATCGCGGTTTGGTCATATGGACGGGCATCGCAAACCGCATCAATTCGTCAACCGCGATACGCCAGCCATCTTCATCTAGGTCGCGTGCAGTCTGCCAGGCGCCGGGTTCGGTTTGCAAAGTATACAATCCGCTGGATAGCAAATTCGTCGTGGTGTCATGTCCCGCCACGAACAGAACCAGGACCAGAGAGACCAATTCATCTTCGCTGACTTTGTCGCCGTCAGCTTCAGCCTGAATCAGCTCACTGAGCAAGCCGGGGCGCGGATCCTTGCGCGCGCGTTCAATCTCTTCCCGCAGCTGTTTAATCACCCCGCCCATGCCTGATATCGCGCGTAGAATGCCCCAGGTCGATGAGGCACTCGAAAAGCCGGACATGGTTTCGGTTAGGCGGGCCTTGGCTGACTCCGTCAGGCCCAGCAATTCGCTGATAACCCGCAATGGCAACGGTCGAAACACCATTTCAGCAAGGTCGATTTCAGGTGTGCCCCGTGCCGCAACCTGGTCAAGATAGTGATCCACCAGCTTGCCGACGCGGTCGCGCTGCATCTCGATCGCGGCTCTACGAAACGGCGCGTCTGCGAGGCGTCGCAGTCTTTGGTGATCTGGGTCGTCCAGCGACAAGATATTTTCCGACAAAAGGCGCAGAGATTTAGGAATGAAGGGCAGACCGAATGCCTTATTGTGTCCGGCATTGCGCGCGTCGACGGCGAACGTTTCTGATCGCTTCAGCACGGTTTGCACCGACTCATGCGTCAGCGCCGCTGGAAGCGGGCCAAATAGTGGAACCTTTACACGCGCAAATGGTCCGTCCTGCAGCGCCTCAGCGAGCACCGGGTGCGGTGCGATCTTGAACGCACGAGACATGATTTCGATACGACGCATGAGGGGAGCGTATCGCGAATGCGATATGGCGACAATGATCGTGTCGGATCGTCGTCAGATGTGCCGCTGCAGGCGGGGAAGCACATTATTTAAGCTTAAGAATGATTACATTTCGTTCACAAGTATAAGTTGCAAATTCAACAGATGAATACGTCGCGTAAATTGTGTCCTGCGCGCAACAGCATTCGCCGGATTGGTCGCAAATTCGTCTCAATGTCTCACAAAACGTTCGAGGGTTCCTATGTTCGTTTACGGAAGTAACAGCAAGGAAGGCTGAATAATGAAAAAGATAAACTTACTCCAAACCAGCGCCGTCGCGCTCGCCATGTGTGTTGTCGCCGTACCCGCGCACGCGCAAACGGCCGATGACACGGCAAGCGATGATGAGCTCCGACAAAGCCAGATCGTTGTCACAGGAACACGGTCCGCTGACCGAACAGCATTGGAAACAGCGGTGCCTGTCGATGTTTTTCCGGTCGCCGAACTGACTGAGACTGGACGCACAGAACTCAATCAGATTCTCGCCGCGACGGTTCCATCCTTCAACTTCAATCAGACCTCCATCAGTGACGGTTCTGATATCATTCGGCCCGCGACCCTGCGGGGCCTGGCACCAGACCAAACACTGGTTCTGGTCAATTCAAAACGCCGTCATTCGTCTTCTCTCGTGAACATCAACGGTACGGTTGGCCGGGGCTCGTCCGCCGTTGATCTGAATTCCATCCCAACTGCAGCGATTGGTAGTGTCCAGGTGTTGCGTGACGGTGCCTCTGCGCAATATGGCTCAGATGCGATTGCCGGTGTGATCAATGTGCTACTCAAAGAAGAAAGCTCTGGCGGTGGGTTCAATGCCCGCTATGGCGCTTTCGTAACGGAGGTTGATGGCCAGGGCCGCGAGGCGGTTGATGGCGAGACGGTTCAGATCAGCGGTTGGAAAGGGTTCGCACTCGGCGAGTCAGGCTTCCTGACTGTGTCTGCAGAGTATAAGGACCGCAATCCATCAAACCGCGCCGGTCTTGATCCGCGGCAGCAATATATTCAGCCCGGTGGCGTCGTTGATCCGCGTGAGAACACGTTTAATCGTTTGAACCATAATTGGGGTAACGGAAACGCTGAAGACTTCAGTGCATTTGCCAATGCCGGGTTTGATATCAACCCGGATTGGGAACTTTATGGGTGGCTAGGCTATCAGGACCGCGAAGCCGAAAGTACCGGATTCTATCGTCGTTCCAGCGACTCGGCCACGGGCCCACTTGGGACCCGAAGCACGCCGCGTAACCTGACAGAGATCTTCCCTGACGGCTTCCTGCCAACCATTGTTGGTGATGTAACCGACATTAGTGGCGGCGCTGGTATTCGCGGCGACCTTGGTGGCTGGGACGCAGATTTCAGCCTGGTCTATGGTTCAAACGAGCTCGACTATTCGGTTGTGAACACGCTTAACGCGTCGCTTGGACCGGTCAGTCAAACTGAGTTTGATGCCGGTGCACTTGAGTATGATCAGATCGTTCTCAACGCCAACGTTACGCGCACTTTTGACAATCTGTTGCCAGGTGACACGACGCTTTCCTTCGGACTTGAATTCCGTGATGAAGGCTTCGAGATCACAGCAGGTGAGCCGAATTCCTATATTCAAGGCGGATATCGCGGCATTCCAGGCGTCAATTATGACCCTGTGATTGGCGACAATGTTCCAGTTGGTTTCGACATTACTGACCCTACGACGTTCCCGGATCCGTTCGATGAGAATTTCGGGGTTGGTTTTGCCGGCGGAAGTCAGGTCTTCGCAGGTTTTACGCCGCAATCGGAAGTCGATGCTGGGCGTGATAATATCGGCCTGTATGTCGATGCAGAATGGGAACCGAATGCACAGACGCTGCTTTCAGCTGCGGTCCGGTATGAGGACTATTCTGACTTTGGCGAAACCGTCACAGGTAAATTGACCGGTCGATATGATTTCAATGACACGGTTGCTATTCGCGGCGCATTCAGCACGGGCTTCCGTGCGCCATCGCTGCAGCAGCAATTCTTCACGGCATCTTCGACCAATTTCATCGACGGCGTGCCGTTTGAGATCGGGACCTTTCCAGCCCAGTCCGCTGCGGCGGTCGCGCTTGGCGCGGAGCCTCTGGACGCAGAAGAGTCGACCAGTTTCTCAGCAGGCGTGGTGTTAACGCCGGCAGAGAATTTCTTCGTCACCATCGATGCTTACAGCATTGAGATTGATGATCAGATTTTCCTGTCAGAGAATCTTGGTGGTGCAGAAGTTGACGCTGTGCTTGCTACGGCGGGTGTGACTGGCATTAGCCGCCTGCGGTTCTTCCAGAACGGTATCGAAACCGAAACCGAAGGTGTTGACATTGTCGCACGCTATGATTGGGATCTTGGTGAACTTGGCGAGCTTGGTCTGTCGGGCGCGTTCAACTATTCAACGGTTGATGTCACCAATGTGCCGACCAATTCGGTCATTCCGACACTGACTTTCTTCAGTCGGAACAATCGTTTGACGTTTGAAGAAAGCGCGCCGGAAACCAAGCTTATTCTGTCCGCAGACTATGCTTGGAAGGACGCCTTCTTCAATGCGCGCGCCACGCGCTATGGTGACGTGGTCGACCCGTCCAACAATCCGGATAATGACTTCACGCTCGACGCCAAGTGGATCCTGGACGCATCAGTCGATGTCGAGCTGACGGATAAAGTCACGATCGGCTTCGGCGCAGACAATGTTTTGGATCAGTATCCGGTGGAAACACCGAGCAATCAGAACTTTAACGGTATTTTCCCGTACTCTGCTCGCTCGCCATTCGGCTTTGCTGGCCGGTTCGTTTATGGGCGTGTCGCTGTAAACTGGTAATTTGCTCGGGTGAACCACCCGTCATCAAGCGCCGTCCCATATCGGGGCGGCGTTTTTCATATGAAGACTTTGAATGGGAGGCGTTTTCGCAAGATTGGCGGGTGCCAACGCGAACCGAGAACCGAGGCTTCAAATTTCAGAAAAGTGGTGGGCCCGGAGGGACTTGAACCCCCGACCAGACCGTTATGAGCGGTCCGCTCTAACCAACTGAGCTACAGGCCCTGAAATCCAAACTGTCATGCAAGATGAACAGACGTATAAAACGCTAGACTTGATCTCGCCGCAATGGCGCAATTCAATAGAGACTGCAAGTTTTTTGCCCGTATGGAGGGATGCATGACTGTAAATTTCAAACCCAGCTTGATGGCAGGATTTTCCGGCCTTGCCTTGATCACGCTCGCCGCTTGTGGCGGCGGACAGGGCGAAGCGACGCCGACCACATCTCAATCGACAAATGTAGAGGCCAGTGCAGTGCCAGAACCAACGATTACGCCAAATGCCGATCCAATCGCCACCACGCACCCTAATTCCATCCAGCCAGAGACGACTCTCAGCATTTCTGCCGAAGGGTCGGTCAATCGCGAACCGGATATCGCTTTTCTGAATGCCGGAGTGCAAACCCAGGGCGAGACGGCGCAAGCCGCGATGAGCGCGAATTCTACCGCTATGAATGGCGTATTTGATGCGCTCGCAGCAGCCAATGTCGACCGCAGCGATATGCAGACCTCGAATTTCTCATTGCAGCCGCAATATGATTATTCCAATCGCTCGAACGGTCAGCCGCCGCGCTTGACGGGATATCAAGCTTCCAACCAGCTAACCGTGCGCGTGCGTGACCTTGATACGCTGGGTGAGACCATGGATGCGCTCGTCTCCGCCGGCGGCAACACATTTAACGGCCTCAATTTTGCGCTGGAAGATGATCGCGCGGCCAAGAATGCGGCGCGCGACATTGCCATCAAGGAAGCGATCTCGCGCGCGGAGCTCTATGCCGCTGCGTCTGGCTATGAAGTTGCGCGCGTTGTGACGATTTCTGAGAGTGGAGGCTATAGTCCGCAGCCCATGGCGATGATGGCCGAAGCGCGCAGTATGGATCGGTCGACCCCGATTGCGTCTGGCGAAGTTGGCTATTCCGTCACCGTGAATGTCACGTTCGAATTGAGAAAGCCCGCCAATTAGGCGGGCTTCCAAAACGCAACGTTACTCTACGCTACTCTACAGGTCAGGTCGCCGGGCGCTCAATAAGCGGCGCTTGGCGTCTTGATATTGTTGTTTTCATCCATCAATGCGACCTGCGGTTTGTGCTGGCGCGCCAGTTCGGCCTCCATTTGCACAAAGGCGGCGATCACAACGCGGTCGCCCATGGCGAATTTTCGAGCGGCACCGCCATTGACGCCAATCGTGCGAGAGCCACGTGGGGCTTCGATCGCATAGGTGGAGATCCGCTCACCATTGGTGATGTTCCAGATATCGACACGTTCATGCGGAAGAATGCCGGCGGCGTCCAACAGGTCCTGGTCAATAGAGACCGACCCTTCATAATAAACATCGCACTGCGTCACGGTCGCCGCGTGTAATTTTCCCTTCAACATGTTGACCAGCAATGCTCGTCCTCCCTATCGAAATCTACGTGGCAGGCCCCGCCTGCTATGCATATATGGGTACTGCTTGTCCTTGGGTAAAGGATTTTTGTGCAGTGCAAGAAGCGTGCTAAAAGCACAGAACAAGACGCGGGGGAAGAGTCGTGACCGCGCTGTCAGCAGACTGTTGTAAATGTTACGATTAGCCCGCGCCGGGCAAGCCGGTCAAATGGCCGGATTCAAGGTCATATTTGAGCTTCAAATTGTTGTGATTGTGTGCGTCTGCGAGTTTTTCCAAAGGCGTCATGACCGCTTTGAGCAGATCATAGTCACGATCATCTCCGATCGCCTGTCCCGCCGCGGACATTGATCTCAATATGTACCGTGTGGTCGGCGTCCCATTTTCAATCACGTCTTGCCGCTCGAACTCGACCGAGACCGCGTCCGGGAGCGCGGCGAACCGCAAGGCCTGGGCCCAGGCGTCTGTCATTCCAGCGGGGCACCGAGCCGCGTCATTGTTTCGTTCAAGAGCGGTCCGATTTCAGTATTCAGGACCAGATCGGCATAGACGTCATGCTCGGTCTCTTCGCGATTGATTATGACGTATTTCGCCCCGTTTTGCTTGGCGATCAGCGGGATATTGGCAGCGGGATAGACCACCAGCGATGAGCCGAGAGCAATCATCAGGTCGCAAGACAATGCTTCGCTCTCAGCAAAGGTCATTTTATCTTCCGGCATGGCTTGTCCAAAAGAAATGGTCGCGGATTTGAGCAAGCCTGTGCAGAAATCACAGGTAATATCCTCATCGGCGTCCCAGCGGGGTCGCAATACCTCATAATCATAGCGTTTTCCGCACTGAAGGCACTTGGCGTACGACGCGTTTCCGTGGACTTCGATGACTTTCTCATCTGGCACGCCGCCATCCTGGTGCAAATTGTCTACGTTT
This sequence comes from Pseudomonadota bacterium, assembly GCA_039030525.1. GTDB lineage: Bacteria > Pseudomonadota > Alphaproteobacteria > Caulobacterales > Hyphomonadaceae > Henriciella. Next base: position 7,626 of record JBCCDZ010000041.1, read on the forward strand.
TGCGTGACGACACTGGTGACTTTGCCCATTTCGACCAGTTTTGCGATTGCGTGATGGCCGGCATTTGGCGTTGCCCCGGTCCATCCCGCTGTTCGTTCAAATACGCGGCGCCAGCCCTCCCGACGCGCGTCGCGATCGGAGACGAAGTCCTGAAAATAGATCGGCTTCATTTTCGACCAGACCCCGCCCGGAGATCGAAAGTCAGGTATCCCGCTTTCAGTCGATATGCCTGCGCCGGTAAAAATCACCACGCGGTCTGCGGCATCGATATGTTGGGCGAGAGATTCAGCGGCGTCCATGATGTCAGGCTAATCGAGAGGATGGCTGGCGCCAACTGAAAATCAGCCGTTAAGCCCTTTTCGTTCGAGCCAGTTGGAACAAATCCGAACCGCTTCCGGCAACAGATCCGGCCGTTCAATGTAATAATGGTCGGCATCCTTGATGTCGTGATGCTCTTTGTCCTCATGCCCGACCGCGTCGAACAGGCGTTTGGCATGGCTTGGCGTACACGCCAGATCGGCGGTGTTATTGATGACCAGGACCGGGCATGTGATCCGTGCTGCATTGCCAAGCCCCGTGGCATTGGTTGTGTCATAGCCCCATTGGCTCAACCAGGATCGAAGTGTTGAGAAGCGGGCGAGCCCAACCGGCCCATCATTGGCGACTTTTGGCTCTCCAAGATAACATTCATGCGGACGTCGATCTGATGCGTCTTGTGTCGGATCAGTCCAGCGCAGGTCAGCCATGGTGCCGTGCACCGTGAACGCGCGCTCGGCATGGTCCTCGCCGGCCTTGCGCAAGTCTTCCAGGGTTTGTTGCACCCAGGCGGTAATGCGCCGGTTGCGCGCGATCTGAGCCGCCCGATAGCGGGTTTCATAATCCGCCGTATAGGCGGGTTGGTTTGGATTTTCCGGATCATAGATGTTGAGATCTGGCGTCCGCGCGAATGGGCGAGATTCAACCATTATCGATGGATCGATCCATTCCGTCAGCGTCATGGCACGGCTGATATGCGCTGCCAGCAGCATGATGCCCTGAACCGGCGGCAACCCCATTGCTGTGAGGTCATATGGATCGCCTGCGGGTGTCTGAGTCAGGGTCGGAGTCTCGGCCTGATCCTGATAGAACAGAGACAGCGAGCCGCCGCCGGACCAGCCGCCAAGAATGACGGTCTCATAACCAAGCTTTTCGCGAGCATGTTTGAGGCAAGCGCCGAGATCTGCGATGCATTTTTCCATGATCAGTGCAGTGTCATTGCCGCGATAGCGTGGATTGCAATAAATCACGTGGTGCCCAGCATGAGCGAGTGCCGAGACAAGCGGTAAGAACGCGCCGGACCCAATCGGGTGCGAAAACACAATGACCGATTTTGATTTTGTGTCTTTCGGTGCGATTTTCATACATTCAACGACGACGGTTGCGCCAGCACCGCCATAGACGTCTTTGAACACGGATGTTTCTTGATGAAGGACCAGATAGGGCACTCTGACCAGTTCGCTCATAAGGCACCTCCCGCGTGGTGAAGACTTGGCGCTTTCGCCGTGTGAGTCCAGTATGACGCGAAGAAAAGGGAGCGTCTCTCATGGTCAAAGCCACGGGCATTCATCACCTCGCTATTATGTCGGCGGACATAAAAAGCCAAATCGAGTTTTTTTCGGATGTGTTGGGGTGCAAACTCTCGGCCCTATTTGACATGCATGGCGTGCCCGGCGGCATTCATGCCTTCATGCATCTGGACGATCATTGCTATTTCTCGATCGTGCAATTGCCAACGGTGAAAGACATTCCGGTCGCGATCGGGGTCACCCATTCCGGAACCGGCGCAGGGCCATGTGCAGCTGGCGCCATGCAACACCTCGCTTTCAAAGTGGATACGTCAGAGCAATTGGTCGCCATTCGAGACCGTATTCGCACAAAGGGCGTCAACGTGATCGGCCCGATCGATCATGGCATGTGCCAATCGATCTATTTTGGCGGGCCAGAGAATATGGTTCTGGAAGTCGCGACGTCCGACACGGAAATCGATCAGAAAGCCTGGGTTGATCCAAGCGTGCTTGAAAAAGTTGGGATCAATGCCGAAGAGGCGCAGCAATATCAAAATCCGGACGCCTATGACGGTGAGGGCGGGACGGTCAAGCAGCCGCCTTATGATCCGGACAAGCCGCATCAGGCCTATCCCAAAGAGATGTACATGCAGATGCTGCAGGCACCTGATGAAGTGATTTGGGCGTCCGCATCATACGCAGAACCCCCGGTAAAAGTGTAAGTCTGATGATCAAGAAAATTCTGCTGGGGGCTGCGACCCTGCTCGTTGTTCTGGTGCTGGCGGCCGGTATCTATACCTGGAACCCTCTGCCCAAGACGCCAAGTTCAGCGGTGCTGTCAGCGGCGGCATCCAATTATGATGTCGAGATCATTCGCGATAATTGGGGCGTCCCGCACATATTCGGGAAAACCGATAATGATGCCGCCTTCGGACTGGCCTATGCGCATGCCGAAGATGATTATGAGACGATTCAGGAAACGGTCGCGGCGACCCGCGGGGTCTTGGCGCGCTATAAAGGCGTTGATGCGGCGCGGACAGACTATCTGATCGAGCTTCTGAATGTCTGGGACACGATTGAAGCGCGCTATGACAGCGACGTGCCCGCGGACGTGCAAGCCTATGCCCAGGCCTATGCCGATGGTCTCAATCTATATGCCGCAGAGAATCGCGACCAAACCTGGACCGGACTCGCCCCGTTCAAGCCGCAGGACATTTTCGCCGGCTCTTTGTTTCGAACACCCTTCTTCTATGGTTTCGATGAAACCCTGCTGAACGTCTATAATGATGCCCGCATCCAGAGCGTCTCGCTAGATCCCGGCGCTGGACGGGAGTCCTGGCTGGTTGGGCCGAAAACAGCCCCGCCGCGAGGTTCGAATGCGTTCGCGGTCGCGCCGGCACGTTCCGGCGATGACACGACGCGGCTGGTGATCAACTCGCATCAACCGATGACCGGACCTGTGGCCTGGTGGGAAGCGCATATGGTGTCGGAAGAGGGCCTGGATATTCATGGCGGCGTTTTCCCGGGATCGCCGTCCATTCTGCATGGATTCAATCGCCATCTCGGCTGGGCCAATACGGTGAGCAAACCCGACCTCGCAGATATCTATGTGCTGACCATCAATCCCGACAATCCCGATCAGTACCAACTCGATGGCGAGTGGGTCGACTTTGACGTCGAGACGGCCAAGATGGCGATCAAACTGTGGGGGCCATTTGCCTTCACGGCCAAGCGGGAAGTCTTGACCTCACAACACGGTCCAGCCATCCGAACCAGCACCGGAACCTATGCGCTTCGCTATGCCGGGATGGTGGCGATGCGCCAGACAGAGCAGCGGATGCGCACCGCAAAGGCCCGAAACTGGGAGGAGTTTTATGCCGCTATGGCGATCCATGCGGTGCCAGCGCTGAATTATATCTATGCCGACAAGGATGGCGTGATTGCGATGATCCACAATGGCCAGTATCCGGACCGCGCCGCCGGTTGGGACTGGTCCGGCGACATGCCAGGCGATCGATCAGACCTGATTTGGCCGGGCTATCTGCCCTATGACCGCGTGCCAATCTTGCGCAATCCGCAATCTGGCCTGGTCTTTGATGCCAATAATCAACCCTTCTCAGCGACCGATGGTCCCGACAATTTGCGTCCGGAAATGTTCGCCTCAACAATGGGGCTGCAGACGGATGAGACCAATCGCTCGCTGCGTATTGTCGAGTTGACGGACGGCGAAACGCCGATCACCCGCGAGGCGCTATTGGCGATTAAGTTCGACAACTCCTATGCGCAGGGCTCAGTCGCCGATCTTACTGTGAAAGCTGTTCTGGCGAATGATTGGAGCGGCGATGAGGGCTTGCAATCCGCAGCAGATCATCTCGCCGCGTGGTCTTATGGCACTGAAAAGACTGACCGTCATGCGGCGCTGGGCGTGCTGACCACAATCCACGCGGTGACCGAGAAATTGACCGGTATTCCAGCTCCCGAACCGGCTGAAGCGTTTTGGGAGGCGGTCGAGTATCTCAACCAGCATTATGGCCGCATTGATCCGGAATGGGGCGAGGTCAATCGCCTGATCCGCGGCGAGGTTGATCTGCCGGTCAGCGGTGGTCCTGACATATTGCGCGCCATCTATCCGGCTGAGATTGGCGATGATGGTATTCTCAAAGCGAATGCAGGCGACACGTGGATTGCTCTGGTTGAATGGGACTTAGACGGCAATCAAACCGCGCAAGTGATTCATCAATTCGGCGCTGCAACGCTGGATTCTGCCTCGCCTCATTATTCTGACCAGGCCCCTCTATTCGCTGCTGAAGCGTGGCGACCAGCGTTGCTCGAACGCGCCGATATTGAGGCGAATGCCGCGCGGACTTACCGTCCAGGGCGTTAATCGAACGCCCGGGCCCAGGTGCGGACATCCTCAACGAACAGATCGGGCGCCTCCATGGCCGCGAAGTGGCCGCCATGCGTTTGCTCGGTCCAATGCGTGATATTGTAAGCCCGATCACACCAGGACCGTGGGGGCGGGGTGTAGACTTTTTCACCTGGAAACTTGGTAAACCCGGTCGGTGTTTCGCAGCGCTCACCTTCAGGCAGGTTCGGCCCACCTTCGCCCATGAAGGCTGCATAGTACCACACAGATGTCGCGATGGCGTCATTGACCAGATAGATCATGATATTGGTGAGCAATTGATCGCGCGAATACACACTGAACAAATCGTCGTCTTGTAAGTCGGACCAGCCATGGAACTTTTCAAGGATCCAGGCGGCGGTGCCCATCGGACTGTCCATCAATGACATGGCCAGAGTTTGCGGTTTGGTCGCTTGTTGCATGAAATAAGCGCCGCCCATTTGCATGGCAGCTTGTGAATACTGGATCCAGGCAATTTCCGCGTCATTCTGCGGTGTCGAAGGGGTTGGGCGCAGGCTTATCATATTGAGATGGATCGCCTGGCAGCCGCCTTTGCCGTCGACCGTGCCATGGTCAAAACCGAGCCAGGACGTGACCATTCCACCCCAATCTCCGCCCTGGGCGAGATAGGTGTCATAGCCCAGCACATCTTGCATCAGCGTATTCCATAGCTTGGCCGTAGCGCGCTGTCCCAACGGTGCGCTCGGCTTGCCTGAAAAGCCATATCCCGGGAGCGATGGAATGATCAGATCAAAGGCATCCTGCGCCTGTCCGCCATGCTGGCTGGGATAAGCCAACGGGCCAATCGCGTCGAAGAATTCAAGGAATGATCCTGGCCAGCCATGCGTTATCAATAAGGGACGTTTGCCCTCAGCTTCTCCAACAATGTGGAGAAAGTGAATAGGGAGGCCATCCACGTCAGCCGTAAAATGGGGAAACGCATTAAGGCGGGCTTCTTCCGCCCGCCAGTCATAGGCTTCAAGCCAATACGACTGAATATCCTGCAGAACCGGAGTCGACATGCCGAGCTGCCAGTCTGGCAAGGCCGCGGGCGCCGAAAACCACTTATAGTTCTCAACCCTTTGGCGGATATGCTCCAGTTTCGATTGTGGCACCTGGATCTGAAACGGTGTGACCATGGCGGCGAGCTCCCTCCAATTCAAAGCGGGAGCCTGCCTGGGATCAGAATTTGGTCAAGTGCAGACGCGGCGTTAAGCGCTTAACTGCCGGCATTCGTCATGGCGTCGCCGACTTGGTTCGAAACGCCATCCCACTTTTCACCTGTGCTTGCGCCTGTAGCTCCAATTGCACCGATCAGAGCAACGGCCATCAGACCCATTAATAGTCCATACTCAACCGCAGTTGCACCCGAGTCATCGCGCTTGAAGCGCACTGCGCACTTGCGAAAATCAGTCATATTTTCAGGCCCCGTAACGGCTTCGTAACGCTGTAAAGAGTGGGATATCGGCTGCCGGTGCGGGGTAGGTGTGCAAGTCATGTGGTGCGACCCAATTGAGCTTTTGACCTTCCGTCGGACGTGGCGTCCCCCTCCATCTTTCCAAGCCATATAAAGGCATCAAAAGATGAAAAGAATCGTAAGTGTGGCTCGCAAATGTTAACGGATACAGGTCGGATTCGCTAACTGTAATCGCTAACTCTTCCTGTAATTCGCGCGACAGAGCTTCCTCTGGGCGCTCGTCTTTTTCGATCTTGCCACCGGGAAATTCCCAAAGGCCCGCCATCGCTTTCCCCTCTGGGCGCTGCGCCAGCAAAACCCTGCCTTCCGCATCGAACAAGGCGGCAGCGACGACGTAGACGACCTTCATGTCCGGTAAGCGCCATTAATATCGACATAGGCGTGCGTCAGATCGCAGGTATAAATCTTGGCCGAGCCCGGCCCGCCTCCGACTTGGACGCGGATCGTGATTTCCGGCTTGGACACTGCGGCGGTCGCGGCGGCTTCATCATAATCCTCCGCCCGCGCACCGCCCTGCGCGACTTGAACATCATCAAACCAGATGGACAGGTCTTCAAGCGCAATCGGTTCACCTGATTTTCCAACTGCCATAACCACGCGTCCCCAATTGGCGTCATTGGCCGCAAGCGCAGTTTTGACCAAAGGACTATTGGCGATATCTGCTGCCATCACACGCGCTGACGCGTCGCTGGTCGCGCCATCGAGATGAATGGTGACAAATTTGCTAGCGCCCTCACCATCTTTTACCACCTGTAGCGCCAGCTCGAGACAGATTTCAGTCAGCGCTGTGACCAGATCCGAATATCGACTGTCATTCTGGTCTGTGATCGGCGCGACGTCGCCTTGCCCGGTCGCGAATACCATCAGACTGTCTGATGTCGATGTATCACTATCGACCGTAATGGCGTTGAAACTGGCCTCACAGGCCTGGCGCAGCGCAGCATCCAGTGTGTCGGCGTCGACGGCGAGATCGGTGAACACATAAGCCAGCATCGTCGCCATGTTTGGCGCGATCATGCCTGAGCCTTTTGCAATCCCGGCGAAGCCAACCCGATCTGATCCGATGCGGCCAGATAAGGCGGCGCCTTTGGGAAAAGTATCGGTTGTCATGAATGCTTTGGCACAGGCCTGCCAATCCGGTGCGCCGAGTTGCGCCTTCAGGTCGGGAATGATGCTGCCAACATAATTTGGGTCGGGCAGGGGTTCCCCAATCACGCCGGTTGCCCCCAGAAAGCAGTGCGCTTTTGGAATCTCTAGCGCGGTGGTTATGGCCGCCAGCGTCGCGTCATTCTTCATCACACCCTTGGGCCCGGTAAAAGCGTTGGAATTACCAGAATTTACGAC
>JBCCDZ010000042.1:0-14887 GCA_039030525.1 Pseudomonadota bacterium
ATATTGGCAATATTGTTCGAGATGACGTCCACGCGCATTTGCTGCGCGGCCATACCCGTTGCTGCGATCTGGAGTGATTTCATGGCAAACCTCCTGTGCCCTACCGGTTTCTAACCGTTGAAATAAGTTGCGTGATGCGCTGGTCTTCCTTTTCCAGCGCCGCCTGCCCCGCCTCATACGCGCGCTGGACCTCAATCATGCGCGCCATTTCCAATACCGGGGATACATTCGACGCCTCCAAAGCGCCTTGTAAAACAGTGGCGAATTCAGCGGGTTGCGAGCCGCCTTCTGCCGTAAATCTTGTGTCCGTCTGGCGTTGCAATTGACCGTTGGCGATAAACACGCCGACTTGATCAATCACCTGACCTTCGGCTGAGATTGTGCCATCGCCAGCAATCGAGACGCCTTCCGCGTCAGGCGGGATCTGGATCGGTCCGCCGCCATTGCTAAGCACTTTAGCGCCATCCGACGCGATCAGTTCGCCGTCAGCGGATATCTGAAAAGCCCCAGCCCGCGTCAGCCTTTGTCCGGCGTCGGTTTCGACTGCAAAAAAGCCGTCGCCTTGAATCGCGAGATCAAATTGGCCGCCGGTAAATTTGACCGTGCCTTGGGTCAGATCGAAACTGTGCCCGGCGAGACCGCCCATCGATAGCGATGGCGTGTTTGGCCCCGTTGCCATGACATATTCCGCGAACACGGCCCGGTCGGTTTTATACCCGGTCGTATTGGTGTTTGCGATATTATTGGCAACGACTTGTAACTCTTTCAGCAAGCCATCCTGACGAGACAGTGTCGCGTAAATACTATTGCTCATTTGCGGCTCCTGCCTGTGATTTCGACAAGGTCTTCCGAGTCGCGTTCAATAGATCTGAGATTTGATAAGGCTGGATGCGGCGCGCTTCTGCGTTCGGAGCTTTGCGACTGGCAATGTGAATCGTGCGGACGCGGTCCAGGCGAACGACTTCAGCATCGCTTAGACCAGACACAAGCTCGGTTAGATCGCTCTGCCACAGCGCCCAATTGTTCTCGATTGCACCTTGTTCGAGCAATTCAAGTTGCAAGGCCGGATAGGCCGTCAGCGCATTGTAAGCGGTCCGCGCAATGGCCGGGAGGTTGGCCTGGAGGGCCCGGATACCGGCCATACGATTAATCTGAGGCTCCCCGGGGAACTCATCGCGCACAGCGAATAATTCCTGATTGGCCTGCCCCCAGAACGCTGCAGTGGCGAGCAACAGCCCCACTTGCGGTTCGCGATCGACCGGCTCGAGAAAGTGTTTGACCATGCTGAACAAGCCAAGCTCGATGGCTTTCTGCGCCCCTTGTTTGCGCAAGGCATTACCGCGCGCATCCATGGGCAAATCCGTATGGAATGTGTTCAGCGTTTCCAACGCATTGATCGCATTCGCTGGGTCTTCGTCTCTGAGATAATCATCCAGCGCGATCATCGTATAATTGTCGATGGACGCGCGTACGTCTGCACGGTCAGCAACCGGGAGCGCGCGCGCCCGGTCCAGGCCAGCATAAAGGTCATCACTCGCAAGATGTTTGATGACGAATTCCAGAATGGGGTCCAGGTCGTGCTGGGTTTCGCTCTGCTCCAATACGTTCCAGGCTTCCTCTAGCGCGAAAGAACGAATGTTCGGACGTAATGTATCATCGCGCTCGACGAGGATCAGCAAGGCCGCCAGTTTGAGCTTCGGTCGGCTCATTAGCATGACGAGACGATCATCTGATTCCGAGCCGGTCGGCATATCAATGATCGCGGTTTTAAGCGCGCTGAGCCGGGTCGAATTTTCAATTTCTTCGGGCGTAAACGTGGCCAGGATCTGCTGCGCAAGATCACCGCGTCGCTCAATCAACAGCGTCGGGATGGCGAGCATGGAGACATCTTCGCGCATGTTGAACGGCAAGGCGCGAATGGCTGAAATCTCTACGGCAATGCCGTCGACGCCAGTGGGGTCAAACACAACCAGCTGCGCGACAGCATGCCAGACCGTCGCCTCGGGATAGCAGCCGGCAAGCGTCTTGAAATAGTCGACATCCGGGCGTTGTCGATTTTCCATCAAAGCGATCAGTTTGCGATAGGCGACCCAATCCGTATCTGGCTTGCTGACAAGCAAGGCCTTGGCCTCCGCGTACAGGCCTAAAGCGAGTTTGGCTTTCAAATCGGCGATCAGTTTGCGCTCAGGGTCTGCATCATCGGCCGCAGACGCAGTTGGCAATTCGGTGAAGCGGCGCAGGGTCTTCACGACCGAGAGATCCAGAGGATAGCCCTCACCACATACACGCGCGATATTGGCGAGGGATTCTTGCGAGATCTCTGTCTCGCCGTCACCGTTTCCGACCAGCAAGCCGCTTTGGATGGCGGCATCAACGAATGCGTCCAGTCCGGCGTCGCTTTCTTCGGCGGCCGGAGACTCAGCACTGGAAACGTCTTTCGCTCCGGTATCTGCGGAAGCCACAGATGCCAGAGCGAAGCAGATGCTTGCAGAAGTGAGGCGCTTTATCATGCCGCTTGGCGTAACCCTTTCACCGCTTCTTCAACTTCATCAAAGGATGGCCTGACCCGGGCCGGCGCATGTCGCCGCGCCACCTCGAGGCAAATATTGATCGGGTTCTTGTGCAGGCTCGAGACCAGCACTTCGCCAATCATCGAATAGAAGAAATGCTCTTCTTTTCGCGTATGGCTGACTTTCGCGGCGAAGGGGCCAACCACGCCATAAGCCAGGAACACGCCGAGGAAGGTTCCAACCAGGGCGCCACCAATCATGCCGCCCAGAACTTCTGGTGGCTTATCAATCGAGGCCATGGTTTTGATAACGCCGAGAACCGCCGCAACAATACCGAGCGCAGGGAGCGCATCCGCCATGCTCTGCAAAGCGTGCGAGCCATGCAGGCGCTCTTCGAGCAATGACTCCAAGTGTTTCTCAAGCAGCTCTTCGACCTGATGCACATTGTCAAAGTTCATGATCATTGATCGGATCGTGTCGCAGATCATCTCAACTGCTTCATGGTCTTTCTGGATTTTCGGATATTTCTGGAAAATCGCGGACTCGGCTGGCGCTTCAATATGCGCTTCAATATCGACCGGGTTTTCTTTCAGCACGCTCAGCAATTCATGCATCATGCAGAGCAGATCCGAATAGTCCTGCTTCTTCCATTTCGGCCCGGCAAAAGCCGCGCCCAGGTCGCCGGCCGTATGCTTGATTGTCGCCATATCATTCGCGGCCACGAACGCACCGGTCGCCGCACCGCCAATCATCATCATTTCGAACGGGAGCGACTTCAGGATGATGCTCATCTTGCCTCCGGCGAGAATATAACCCCCGAAGACCATCACCATGGTCACGACCAAACCCACAATTGCGTTCACCGATTTGCTCCTTTTCGCCCAGACCCATCTTGCACTGTCATGACGATGACACCTCGTGCAGGAAGGTCGGCTCAATTTCTGTTTTCAAGCGTACCGCGCGCTGATGTTTCCACACGCCGAGTTCGCCAATCGCGATATCAACCGGGCCGTCGACCGTCTTTGCGGCAATGGTCAGTTTCGATCTGTCGGTGCCCGGCAACGTAATCACCGAGCCTGGCTCAAGGCGCACGCACTCTGCAACGCTCATTGGGACACGGTCGATGATGACATTTAGCTGGACGCTCGAATTCTGAACCCGTGATTCAGATAGGCTGGCTGCGTTTGGCCCGCTCGCAGCTTCTCCGGATGCGACGCCATCGCCGACGGAGGAAGCATAAGCGATGACGCGGTCAAGTTTCAGGGCGACGCCAATGCGAATGGCCTGGCCTTCAATGTCGCAAAGATAATAGATCAGCAGACAACTGCCTTCGATCTCCAGCGAGTCGAATGCGACAGTGTCCAAACCGTCACCATCCTCAGCGATCGCGCCAAACGCCGCGGCCACTGCGTTCGCAAGGTCCGTCGCCGGCTTTTCGAGCAGGAGCTGAAGAAAGAGCTGCGGCGCTTCAGCCAATGACTCAGCGTCTTGTTCCAATTTCCCTGCCGCCACGCGTGCGGCGATCAGATTGTCGATTGAGGTCGCGACGATAAAGTCCGGCGTTTCACTGGCAAATCCAAACAGATACGCGCCGAATAGGTCTTCATTCAAAGCGGTTCCGCGGCAGACTTCGCGGGACTGGAGGCGGAGCTGATTTTCGCCGCCAAGCGTATCATTTAACCAATTTGCGATAACCGTCTCAAGCGACATCCAGAACGCTTGATTCTGCAAGACGCTCGGCGGTAAGCCGCCGCTCGATTCCAGTTTTTTTTGCAGAACGCCGCTCACGCTTGACCCCTAGACGAGTACACAATCTCTCCACCTAGGGTAGAATTTCTTAAGCTAATAAAACGTTATCGGGACCGAAAAAATCGACCGTGCGTTGTATTTCCGAAATTTACCTTACTTTGCTACCTCAATCCCACTGAACAAAGTGGGTTACAAACATGGCAGCCGAACACGCGTCAGGCCTCGCGCCAATCATCATCAAGAAGAAGAAAAAGGTGGTGGGCGGCGGTCATCATGGTGGTGCCTGGAAGGTGGCTTATGCTGACTTCGTGACCGCGATGATGGCCTTCTTCCTTTTGATGTGGCTGCTCAATGCTACGACAGAAGAGCAGCGCAAAGGTATTGCTGACTATTTCAACCCAACCATTCCGATCAGTCGGATTTCGGGGGGTGGCTCTGATGGATTGAATGGCTCGTCCATTTTCACCGAACAGACTTATGCCAAGAAAGGGACAGGCGCGACCCGCGATGCGACGGCTGGCCGCCCGTCAACCTCGAACACGTCCGAAAGCGAAATGCCGGATAAGGAATCTGCACCCGAGAAAATCGACGAGGCCGCCGTGATCGCCCAGCTCCAGCTGGCGATTGACCAGGGCGCGTCTGGTCTGTCCGAACACCTGCAAGTGAAATTATCGCCTGAGGGCATTGTCATGGAATTGGTCGATTCTGAAGATGTTCCCCTGTTTGAACTTGGACAAAGCCGCCCAACCGAATTGCTCCAAGAATTGGTCATGACCGTTTCTGACTCGTTTGGCGCTTTCGGAAACTCGATCAAGATTGTCGGTCACACGGACTCGATCGCCTTCCGGAATGATACCGTGTTCGACAATTGGGACCTGTCTGTTGAGCGCGCAAATGTCGCCCGGCGACTGATGGCTGAAAGCGGCTTTGCTCCAGAACGCATTCAGGAAGTCTCTGGCCGCGCTGATACAGATCTGCTGATCCCGGAAGATCCATCTGCGGCCCAAAACCGGCGGATCTCGATCACACTCTTGAAACAGACTCCGGACAGTTAAGCGGGCAGAAGCTCCAGTTAAAGTTGAGTTATCTGTCCATTAACCAATGATTTCTACTTTCGGTTGCATCGACTGCAGGAGCGACCGACATGAGTATATCATCATCTTTGAACGCGGCTGTGATGGGGCTTAATGCCAACTCCACCCGCCTTTCCACAATCTCAGACAATATCGCGAACTCGGAAACGTTCGGCTACAAGCGGAGCGACGTAGAGTTTTCGAGCATGGTTCTGGAACAGCGCAGTTCGGCATATTCTGCTGGCGGTGTTCGGGTCGATGCTTTCAAAGATGTGAGCGCCATCGGGTCGCTGGTTTCGACCGGCAATGCCACTGATATTGCAGTCGCAGGCCGCGGCTTGTTCCCAGTCACAGATTTACAAGGCGTAGACCAGCTCTCCACCGAACGGGCCCTGCAACTGCTGCCGACCGGTTCTTTCACAGCAGATGAGAACGGCAATCTGCGCACGCAAAGCGGCCTGTTCCTTTTGGGATGGCCAGCCGACACAGCGGGCGATATCGGCAATGTTAGCCGCAATAGCGGCACCAATCTGGAGCCCGTGAATATTTCGACGTCGCAATTCACGGCGTCTCCGACCTCTGCAATCGAGATCGGCATCAACCTGCCTGCCGACGCCACCAATGCTGGGGCGACAACGGGCGCCTTTACCCTGCCGATTGAATATTACGACAATCTTGGGCGGTCGCAGTCGCGTAGATTGGAATTCACACCAAATGTTCCCGCCACCGGCTCAAGCAATACGTGGCAGGTTCAGATTTATGATGACGCCGCGGATCCAACCACATCCATCGGCCAGCTTGATATCGTGTTTGACGATTCTGTCGGCTCAGGCGGACGCATCAACACCGCAACGGCATCTGGCGGCGCCAGCTATGACGCGGCCACAGGCCAGGTTGGCATCAATTTGGTGCATGGTCCGGTCGACGTTTTCATCGGTCGTCCCGGTGAGCTGGAGGGGATGACGCAATTGGCTGCACCGTTCTCACCAACCTCCGTGACCAAGGATGGTGCGCCCATTGGTGACCTGCAATCGGTTGAGATTGACGAACGTGGTTTCCTGCAAGCCATCTACGATACCGGCTTCCGACGGACACTGTTCCAAATCCCGGTTGGCGACGTGCCAAACCTTGATGGTTTGACCGCACGCGACAACCAGGCCTTTGCGTTGTCTGGATCGAGCGGCAGTCTGTATCTCTGGGATGCAGGCACAGGACCGGTCGGCTCGCTGTCGGGCTTTGCCTTGATGGAGTCGACCACCGATATCGCATCTGAATTGACCGACCTGATCGAAACGCAGCGCGCTTATTCTTCGAGCGCCAAGATCGTCCAGACCGTCGATGAGATGCTGCAAGAAACCACTAATCTGAAGCGCTAATCGCTAGGCAGCCAAACAGGCTTTCCCGATGAGTATTTCAAGCGCCCTCATATCCGCCAGAGCCGGGCTCGACGTTGTCGGCGCCCGTGCCAACCTGGTCGCGACCAATGTCGCAAATGCTTCGACGCCAGGCTATGTGCGGCGGGCGCTAACAGTCAGCGAAACCATTCTTGGCGGCGAGACCGCCGGCGTCCAGATTGTCGGCATAGACCGGACTGAGAATGAACGGCTATCGACCGAACGGCGCCGACTCGGCAGCGATTTGGCGCAATCGAACACGCTCAGCGCAGCCTGGGGTTCGCTCTCTCAACGGATTGGTGATGATGTGGAAAGCTCATCGCTATTCCAACACATCACAGCGTTCGATTCAGCTTTGAAAGATGCTGTGCAAAGTCCGGAATCGACGACGCACGCCAATCAGATCGTGCAGTCTGCGAACAATCTGGTGAACGAGTTCAACAACTTGTCGAGCCTGATCTCGCAACAACGCCAGCAAGCAGATCAGGACATTGCTGCCAGCGTCGACACGCTCAATGACTCACTCAAGCAAATCGAGGATCTAAACCGATCGCTCGCCAGCATAAATCGCAACTCAGCCGAAGCCGCGGCGCTGTTTGACGAGCGCGGACGTGTGCTCGATCAGATTGCAGAATTCCTCCCTATTCAAACGCATACGCGCGATAGCGGCGCCATAGATGTCCTCACCGCTGAAGGTGTCTACCTTGTCGCTGGCCCGGCGCGCGAAGTCTCCTTCACGCCGGCAACCGCGGTTGGCCCGGCGCAGTCTCTGGCAGGGGGTGACCTGTCGCGCCTGATGGTCGATGATACCGATATTACACCCGGCGTTGGCACATTTGGCGCAGTATCGAGCGGCCGCCTCGGCGCCCTGTTCACGCTTCGCGACTCTGACCTGCCCGCGCTCGAGACACAGCTAGATACAATGGCCCAGGATCTGATCGATCGGTTTTCGGGCACAGGCATTGATCCGACCAACCCGGTTGGCTCGCCTGGTCTGTTTCTTGATACGGATGCGACCGCCGGAACCGGTGTCGCTGGAAGATTGCAATTGAATGCTCTGGTCGATCCAGACCGCGGCGGCGCTGTGTGGCGTCTGCGCGATGGTCTCGGCGCGGTCGCGCCTGGTGATCCAGGTGACAACACAATCCTGGCCAATCTCTCAGGCGCGTTTGAGACGGTGAGAACCGTGAGTGTCCCTGGATTGCAAGGCGGCTTCACCGCCACCGACCTGGTCGCACAACTCGGCGCGCTCGCGGGTCAAAAGCGTATTCAGAACGAGGCCGTGCTGTCTTCGACCTCATTGCAATTCGACACGATCCAGCAGGCGGAAGCGAGTGAAACCGGCGTCGATATTGAAAATGAAATGCAGGACCTGATCCTAATTGAACAAGCTTATGCTGCGAATGCGCGTGTCATCGAAGTGGCCAATCAAATGGTCAGACAGCTGATGGAGATCTAGGCCCATGTCATCAATCAGCTTGAACGGTCTGCTCAACAATACCGTTACCAATAATATTAGCAGCTTGCGGGCGCAGATCGAAGCGCGGGCCGAAGAAGCCACGACGGGATTTCATTCTGATCTGGTGCAACACCTGAATGGCCGCATTGATCAAGCCTTGCTGGGTGACCAGGCCTTAAAGGACAATGCTGAAGATCAGGCGCGGCTCGGGCTTCGCGGTATTCGCCTGTCGCTTGCGGAGACCACGCTCAATTCGGTAAGAGGCCTGTCGGAAGGCCTGCAGATTGGCATGTTGAACGCCATCGGCACAGCCGAGACCGAAACGCAGGATCTGTACGCCACAGAAGCGCGCACCGCATTGGACGATATCCTCTCGCGCCTGGGCGCGCGTCACGGCGAACGTTTCCTGTTCTCTGGCAACGCCACGGCGACCAACCCGTTCGCCGATGCTGACGTGTTGCTCGACGACATCCGAGCGATTGCTGCGGGCGCCGTGGATGAGGCCGATTTCGCAACCCAAGTCGAGTTCTATTTCGATGATCCGACCGGCGGTTTCCAAACCAATTTCTATCAAGGCGCACAGTCGGCCAGTGACCCGGACAGTGTTCTGGCTAATCAGCAGGCCTTTTCCGACCTATTCCAGGGCCTTGCCATCATGTCGCTCTCGCATTCGAGTGAAGGCGTGCCCTTCGCGCGCGGCGAAACGCCCGCCATGGATCAGGCGCTGAACCGCCTCGAACGCGGACGCACAGGGCTTGTGGATATCGAAGCCGGCATTGGCTTCAAGCAAGCCAGCATTGACGACGAACTAACGCTACTCGTGCGCGAGCAGACTCTGCTCAATCAGGCCTTTATCGACCTTGCGGGCAAGGACCAGTTTGAAGCGGCAGCGCAATTGCGCGAGCTCGAAACCAATCTTGAGGCGTCATACTTGCTGACCTCGCGCCTCTCCAACCTCTCAATCCTGAATTTCTTGTGATGCATTGATGCGATTTTTCACCCCTCTTCTTTCGATTGGCTTTCTAGCCTCTGCTGTTTTCATGCCGTGTGCCGACGCGCAGACCAAATTGCGCGATGTGCTCGACATAGAAGGCGTGCGCAGCAACGATCTCGTCGGTTATGGCATTGTTGTCGGACTGAATGGCACCGGCGACTCCGTGCGCAATGCGCCATTCACCGAAGACTCTCTGACCAATATACTCGAGCGGCTCGGCATGAATGTGCAAGGCGAGGAAATACGACCCAATAATGTGGCCGCCGTGCTGGTCACCGCGTCGTTGCCCGCGTTTGCCCGCAATGGCTCAAGCATCGATATCTCAGTCGCCTCGATTGGCGATGCTGGCAGTTTGGAAGGCGGCACACTCATCCTCACACCGCTGCGCGGGGCGGATAATGAAGTCTACGCTGTCGCACAAGGCAGTGTTATGGTCAGCGGCCTGAACGTCGAAGCTGACGGCGCACGCGATACGGTCGGCACACCAACCACCGGCGCGATCCCAAACGGGGCGATTGTCGAGCGCGAGATCGCGTTTGACTTCAATTCACAAGACACAATCACGCTCGCCTTGCACACGCCGGATTTCACCACAGCGGCACGAGTGGAAGATACAATCAACACCGCGCTGGGCCGTCCCGTTGCCTATATGCGCGACCCTGGCTCGATCGAACTGAACATGGCGGGCAGTGGTGGATCGCCGGCGCGTGTCCTGGCTGCGATTGAAAATCTGCCAGTGAAAGTCGAAACCCCGGCTAGAATTGTGATTGATGAAAAGTCTGGCACGATTGTCCTCGGGCAGGATGTCACCATTTCGCAAGTCGCCATTGCGCAGGGCAATATCTCGATCCGCGTGCGTGAAAACCCTGTTGTCGTGCAGCCGAACCCATTCGCGGAAGGTGAGACGATTGTGCTGCCCCGTACGGACATCGCGGTTGGTCAAACCGGTAATGAGAATATTGCGCTACTCAACCAGAACACAACGCTGTCAGGCTTGATTGAAGGCTTGAATGCGCTCGGTGTTCGGCCACAGGAAATGGCCGACATTATACGAGCCATGAAAGCCGCTGGTGCGATCCATGCCGAGTTGGTGGTCCGCTAAGCCAGCGCGCGTATATTTATCCTGTAGCGATGGCGGCACCCTATTCGTCGTCTTCAGGTTCCGGGCGCTCGAGCGTGATGATCCCGTCCTTCTTGAACGACATCATCTTCATCAGGAAATTCTTCAGGATTTCCTCCGCCGCTTCTTCATTTGGCGCTTTCATCCGTTCCAGCTCATCCTTCATCGAGTCAGCCATACGGTTTGAGATATTCGACAGGAAGTATTTCGCCACTTCATCATAATCGCGCTGCAGACAGCTCATCACTTCGAGCATGGTCGCCTGATCGATTTCTTTGAACAGGACCGGCACCTGATTGCGATTGAGCATGACCGGAATATCCGAAATTTCGAACATTCCCTTCTGGATCGGGTCGACCTTACCGGCATGCGACTTGGAAACATAATCCATCAATGAGGCGCGGCGCTCATTCGGCATTAGGCTCAACATTTCGCCAAGGGTCTGCAGATGCGCATCTGTGTCATCTTCCTCATCCTCAGGCACGAGCAGGAATTCCATGCGCACCATGCGTGCAACGACAGAGTCGATTTCATAAGATGGCGGCGGCGGATCCACCATCTCGCCGAGCACTTTGGTCTGCAGCTCTTCATCCAACCTACAGATCAGCTCCGCGCATAGGGTCGCGTCCACATTGCGAAGAATGAGACCAATGATGTTTGGCGTCAGGCCGGACAGGTATTTGACAGTTTGGGCTGGCTCACGTGCCGCGAACTTCTGCCACAGTCGGCTATAGTCTTCTTTGTTTTCAGGCTCTGGAACTTGTTCTTCCAGAGGCGGTGGTTCACCGCCGCCATAGATCACATTCAGGCGCGGCTCATCGAGCACGCTGGACATGAACTCCTTGGCCGATTCTGGACTGCCGCGCATCGACCCGCTCGATTGCCGCAGCTGACGCAGAAAATCGATGACGATTTCGATCAGCTGCTCGCGCGCCAAATAATTGATCGATTCCAGCGAGTTTGCGATATTGACGATCGCGTGGTCATCCAGTCGGTCGATAATCGGCTTGGCCGCGGTTTCTCCCAGCATGGCTACCACGACGGCCGCGCGCTGCGAGGGCGTGACATTGAGCGGCGGCTTGTCTGGCGCTGATGCAGCTGGGGTTTGTACATTACTCACTAGGCATATCCTCTAAGCAGGGCTTCGGTAATCTTCAGCCAACCATCGGCCAGAACGAAGAAACCGAGCTTGAATGGCAGCGACACAACCGTAGGCGGCACCATCATCATACCTACGGCCATCAGGACCGAAGCCACGACAAGATCGATCACCATGAAGGGCATGAAGATAACAAACCCGATTTGGAACGCGTGTTTGATCTCTGACAGCATGAAAGACGTGGCCAGAAGCGGGAAGGACGGCTCTGCGTCTGGTGCCACAGGCCGGTTCAAAGCATCTGCCAAGACCATCATCGCTTCCGGGTCTGTTCTGCGCGTCATGAACTCGCGGAACGGCTCTGTCGTTAATTGCCAGGCTTCTTGCTCTGTCAGCGCGCCGTCAATGTAAGGCGAAAGACCGTTGGTCCAAGCCTCCATGAAGACCGGCTCCATGATGAAGAAGGTCAAGAACATTGCCAGCGCCATAATCATCATGTTTGGCGGCGCCTGTTGCACGCCCAGGGCTTGCCGCAAGATCGAGAACACGATGACCATGAATGGAAGGCACGTCACCATCATGGCAATGCCCGGCACCAGGCTGAGCACAGTCACGAACAGGAAGAGCTGGATCACCGTCCCGCTCAGGCCCTCGCCATCGCCAAGAATGCCCTGCAGCACATCCGTGGCAGGGTCAGGCGCAACTTGCGCTTGCGCCAGGCCAATGCTGGCCAAAAACGCAATCGCAATGAGCAGGAGCAACCGGGCCACGCTGCGCGGCCTGATCGTTGGCATTGCCCTAGCCATCTTCGCTTTCCTCAATTTGAGTCAAGCGAACGCCAATGGCGCCATCTTCCATTTCGATCAGCTCGCCATGGGCGATCAGACGATCTTCGACGAGCAACTCAATCGGGTCATCAATTTTGGCTGTTAGCGGGATGATTGTATCCGGCTTCAACTTTAGCAATTCCGCTACGCTCAATTTCTTTTGGCCAATTGAGACCACGACGTTGACCGGCAATCCAAAAATCGATCGTTTGTATTGATTGGCGGGCGCGGCGCTTCTGCGCTCGGTTTCGCCCACAACGGTTTCGGCTATTTCAGGCTCAGACATTTTGTCCCTCGTGCGTATGAGTTGGTTCGGTCAACCGGGCCAGGCTGGAGTCCAGGAAGTGTTCCATATCGAATTGCAATCCGCCGGTGCGCCAATCGACATCGATGACAATCGGGCCGTCGGCATGGGCTTGCAGCTCGCAAATTTCGGACATTTTTGGCGAGCCCTGAATCGCGCGCTGAAATGCGGCCTCGAATGCCGCTGGCACCTTCACCGTCAAGCGCTCGACCTCGTTCGGCGCCATAGCCTTGGTGGCTGCGGTGATTTCGTCCGCCAGGAAGGCGTCGCAAAGCGTCGGAAAGGCGGCGCGCAGAAAGTCTGAGACCAGGGTCTGACTATGCCCCAGCGCTGTTCGTTCCAATCCAGCCAGAGCCGTTTCAAGACTGTTCAAGATCATGCCGGTATCGATCTCTGGCGGCATTGCGGCGGTCGGCTCAATCGCGTCATCGCGATGCTCTGGCTCAGCCTCGAGGTCGGTCGCCGGGTCGCCATGCGGCATATCAAACCCATCTTCAGGTGTCAGACCTGGCGTCGCCGTGGTCTGGTCCTTATGCGTTTGCTTCAGCGCATTGACATGAAACCTGGGAAGCGAGAGAGGCGGCAGACTATTCATTCGCGGCTATCTTTCGATCTTCTTTCAGCCACTCTTGCAGCAGCGCCGCAGTCTGCTCCTCATTCTCGGCAGTATAGTCTTTCAAATAATCAATCGGATCGCTGGCGGCCTCGAACAAGTCGGCATCAACGCCTGCATTCGGGTCTGCGGACGTCTTGCCATCAGCGCTATTCGCATCGCCATCACCGCCCGCGGCAGACGGTCCTTGAGCGAAGACTGGGCGCATCACGCCGAAACCAAGTGCCAATACAATCATGCCAAGGAAGGCGGCTTGAACCGCGGACCATAGGTGTTGCTCAATCAGGCGCTGCATCAGGCCTGGCGCCGGTGTCAGCTCGACATCAGGCAAGGCCTGGAACGGCATCAACTCAACTGTCAGCGTGTCACCGCGTGTCTCTTCCAGGCCTGCTGCGTTGCGGACCAGCGCCTCGAAATTCTGACGCGCCTCTTCAATTTGCGTGGCCGCATCAGCTGCCGTGAGATCAATCCCGAGCGCTTCCTGATTCAGCAGGACCGCGATCGAAACACGTTCAATCTGGCCGGGCATCCGTTCGGTTTGCGTCCGGGTCTCGTTGAGTTCGTAACTGACTGTTTCTGTGGAGTTCTTGCTAGAGCTTTCGCCGCCAGCCCCCGCGCCGCCGCCTTGCGGCAAATTGCTCGCCACCGTCAGATTACCGCCATTGGCCTGATTGGTCTGATTGGAATCGCTGGTTGTGCGCGATCGCATGACACGGGATTCCGGGTCGAACCGAACGTCCGAGATCACCGACCGTTCGCGACTGACATCAACGCTGACCGAGACCTCCGCATTGCCATCCCCCAAACGGGCATTCAGCAAGCGCTTGATTTTCTGCTCCAGCGCACTGGCCTGATCTTCGGCCATCACACCTGGTGGCTCCACAGACTCTGCATTGGCGCCGGCCAAAATGCCATGACGCGGGTCTATCACGACCACGTCTTCAGGATTGAGCCCCGACACGGCTAGAGCAACGAGATACTGAATGGCTTCGGCTTGCCCAACGCTTAGGCGTCTCGCTGAGGACAGGGTTACCGATGCGGTTGGCGTCGGTTGTGATCGCGAGAAGCCCGATCGCAAATTGGCGCCGATATGCACCCGCGCCGAATCGACGCCCGGCGTGGTCAGAATGGTGCGCGTCAGCTCGCCTTCCTTGGCCCGCCAATATGCAGCATTGTACATTTCCGACGTGACCGAGAATCCGTTGACGCTATCAAGCAACTCATAGCCCTGAATGGATTGCCGCGGCAGGCCATCTCGCGCCAGCGCGAACCGCGTCTTATCGCGGACATTGGCCGGAATGAAGATCGCCTCGCCGCGAATTTCATAAGGCACATCAAGTTGATCCAACTCGTTAATCACCTCTCCCGCTCGGACAGGGTCGAGCCCGGAATAGAGCAAGGACATTGACGGCTGCAGCGTGACCCGCACCAGGAAGGTCATCGCCCATTCCACCGAACAGGGCGCTGAAGCCGCCATTGCCGCCTGCCTTGCCACCCACCAGCACGTCGTTGAAATCCGACCCCTGGACACCGACGATGTTGAAATACCGGTCGCCCGCCGCTTCGCCGAAGTTCAGGGCCTGATTGTCCATCCGCACGCCAACGGCCGTGGGCGAGGATTCGTAGGAAACGAGGGACCCGTTCCCGAAAAACGTATCGACCCCTGTAAACCCGTCGATCCGCTTGTCGTCATCATTGCCGACCAGCACATCGTTAAAGCGCGACCCGATCAGCCCCTCGATGCCGTC